>CAUFAM010000171.1 GCA_959022875.1 uncultured Oscillospiraceae bacterium
ACGGGGTCTATGAGAAGGTGGAACAGTGACGGGAGAGAAAAAGAGGCTCTATGTGGTGGGCGGCGGGGCAGCCGGAATGATGACTGCCATTACCGCTGCACGCCTGGGCTGCCCGGTGACGCTGGTGGAGCGCAACCCCAAGCTGGGGCGCAAGCTGTATATCACCGGAAAGGGCCGGTGCAATGTGACCAACCACTGTTCTCCCGAAGAGGTGCTTGCCGCTACGCCGAGAAATGGCAAGTTTTTGTACAGTGCGGTCAATCACACCCCGCCGGAAGAGGTTGAGCGCTTTTTTGAAGCGCTGGGTGTGCCTCTGAAGGTAGAGCGGGGAAACCGGGTGTTTCCCCAGTCAGACAAAGCTGCCGATATTATTGACGCCCTGTTTTACGAGCTGAAACGGCTGAAGGTTCCCGTTCTCCAGACCCGGGTCACGGGATTGAAGGTAGAGGAAGAGCAGGTTATCGGCCTTGAAACGGAGCAGGGGGAGCTGGCTGCCGGGGCGGTCGTCCTGGCCACAGGCGGCCTTTCCTATCCGGCCACCGGTTCCACCGGGGACGGCCACCATATGGCCGAACAGATTGGACACACGGTGGTGGAGCCCAAGGCTTCTCTGGTTCCTCTGGTATCTCCCGATTCCTTTTGCGCAGAGATGCAGGGGCTGGCCCTGAAAAATGTGGTACTGACGGTGAAAAACCAGAAGGGGAAGACTCTTTACCGGGAGCAGGGAGAGATGCTCTTTACCCACTTTGGCATCTCAGGCCCTCTGGTTCTTTCCGCCAGCGCCCACATGCGCAATTTCGACCGGGAGAAGTATACCTGCATCATCGACCTGAAGCCCGCTTTGGATGAGCCGGCGTTGGACGCCCGCCTGGTGCGGGAGCTCAGCCAGGGTGCCAACCGGGATATGAGTAACCTCATGGGCGCGCTGCTCCCCCGGCTGATGGTTCCGGTGGCCCTGAAGCGGGCGGGAATTGCCGGGGAGAAGAAGGCCCATGATGTGACGCGGGAGGAGCGCCGGAGACTTCTGGAGCTGCTGAAGGCGTTTACAGTGACCGTATCCGGACCGCGTCCCATTGCCGAGGCCATTGTGACTTCCGGCGGAGTAAAGGTCGGCGAAGTGGATCCAAAGACCATGGCCTCTAAGAAGGTAAAGGGATTATACTTTGCAGGCGAGCTGCTGGATGTAGACGCCTATACCGGGGGCTTTAACCTTCAGATCGCCTGGTGCACCGGGCGGGCTGCGGGGGAGTATGCCTGGGAATTTCTGAAGGAAAACTGACTGCGCTCCGCCGGCGCGTAAAGCGGGAGCTGGAACGCATGTCATGAAAAGAGGAAACATGAGTATGATAAGCATCGCCATTGACGGGCCTGCCGGAGCGGGAAAAAGCACCCTGGCCCGGCAGCTGGCCAGGAAATTGGGATTTATATATGTAGACACCGGCGCCATCTACCGCACGGTAGCTCTGGCGGTACTGGGCAAGGGGATTTCCCCGGAGGATCCCAACGGGGTGTCTGGACTTTTGCAGACGCTTGACATCCGTATGGATTATGGTCCGGACGGGGAACAGAGAATGTTCCTGGCGGGGGAGGACGTGTCCCGGGCCATCCGGGAGCACCAGGTTTCCGGCCTTGCCTCCAAGGTATCTGCCATTCCCGCGGTGCGGGAGTTTCTGCTGGAGTTCCAGCGCCGGCAGGCCCGGGAGCACAGCGTGGTCATGGATGGCCGGGACATCGGCACGGTGGTGCTGCCCCAGGCAGACGTGAAGATTTTCCTCACTGCCGCACCGGAAGCCCGGGCCAAGCGCCGGCTTTTGGAGCTTCAGCAGCGGGGCCAGCAGGCTGATTTTGAGACGATCCTGCGGGACATCGTCCAGCGAGATGAACTGGATGAGCATCGCCCCATTGCTCCCTTGCGCCAGGCGGAGGATGCACAGCTTCTGGACACAACCCAGTTGAATTTGGAACAGAGCCTGGAAGAGCTGCTCCGTATGGTAAAGGAGAAGATTGATCTGTGAGCGAAGAAGTCAAGAAAAGCACATCGATTGGGCGGGAGGATGGAACGCAGCGCAAAAAGATGGACGCTATGTTTCATTTCCTGTATGCGGTGATCTGGCCCTTTTTCCATCTCATCCGGCCGGTAAAGGCTATTGGGCGGGAAAACATCCCTGACGGTCCCGCTGTGATTTGTCCCAACCATACCACGGCTGCTGACCCGTTTTACGTGGTGTTTGCATTTGGTCACCGCTACCCTATGCGGGCCATGGCCAAAATTCAGATCATGCGTGTGCCCATTATCGGGTGGCTGCTGTCCAAGGCCGGAGTATTTGGCGTAGACCGGGGAGCGGCCGATATGAAGGCGGTCAAAACCGCTATGAAGTTTCTGAAAGATGGCGACAAGCTGCTGATGTTCCCGGAGGGGACACGGGTGCACGAGGGGGAGCACGTGGAGGCCAAAACCGGTGCAGCCCTCTTTGCGGCCCGGACGGGGGTGCCGCTGCTGCCGGTCTATATCCATCCCAATAAGCGGCTGTTCCGGTTCAATACCGTAGTCATCGGGGAACCCTACCACCCCTCCTTTGCCGGGAGAAAGCCCACCGCGGAGGAGCTGCAGGAGATTGCCCATGACCTGCTGGATCGGGTCCATGCCTTGGGGGAGAGTGTATCATGAAGGTAATGCTGGCAAAGTCTGCGGGCTTTTGTTATGGCGTACGGCGGGCGGTGGAACTGGCAGAGCAGACCGCCCAGTCTGGAAAGCCCTGTGTTATGCTGGGTTCCATCATCCATAACCGGGATGGGGTAGAGCATCTGGCCGCTCAGGGGCGGTAGGCGGGGAAACAGCCGGAGGATGTTCCGGAAGGCAGCGCGGTGATCATCCGTTCCCACGGAGAGAGCCGGGCAGTGCACCAGGGGCTGAAAGAGCGTGGAATTGAGATTCTGGACGCCACCTGCCCCAATGTAACCAGGATCCATCAAATTGTGCAGCAGGCCGAGGAACAGGGCCGTCAGCCTGTGATTGTGGGAACGCCGGACCACCCCGAGGTGCTGGCCATTGCAGGCTGGTGCCATGCTCCTGTGGTGGTTTCCGGGGAGGAGGAGCTGGAAAGCTGGCTCGCCCAGGACCCGTCCAGACGGGATCTGCCCCTGACCTTTGTGTCACAAACAACCTCAACCAAGAAAATTTGGGAAGGTTGCGTGAAAAAAGCAAAAAAAGAGTGTACAAACGCAGAATTTTTTGATACAATATGTGGAGCGACATCTAAACGCCAGGAGGAGGCACGCCAGCTGGCCCAGAAATGCGGCCTGATGGTGGTGATTGGCGACCGGCAGAGCTCCAACACCAAACGTCTGGGAGAAATCTGCAAGGAATTCTGTCCTCAGGTTCTGCTCATTGAGCGGGCCGAGGATCTGGATTTGGGTCATTTGCCCCAGGCGGATATGGTCGGAATCACGGCGGGTGCTTCGACTCCCGCGTGGATAATAAAGGAGGTCTATGACAAAATGAGCGACGAAATCATGGAGATCGAAAAATCCTTCGCGGAGCTGCTGGAGGAGTCGATCAAAACTTTAAATAATGGAGATAAGGTTACCGGCACCGTTGTGGCTATCACCCCCACCGAAGTCCAGGTAGAACTGGGCATCAAGTACCCCGGCTACATTGCCCTGTCCGAGCTGACCGACGATCCCACTGCCAAGGTGGAGGATCTGGTGAAGGTCGGCGACGAGATCGAGTCCATCGTGATGCAGGTCAGCGACCGCGACTGCTTGGTGAAGCTGTCCAAGCGCCGCCTGGACATCAACAAGGGCTGGGAGGAGATCGAGGCC
>CAUFAM010000172.1 GCA_959022875.1 uncultured Oscillospiraceae bacterium
CCTGCTCCGAAATGCTCCACCCCTTGCGGCGCAGCGCCTGAACCACTTCAATGGCAGTGGACGCATTTCGCACTTGGTAAGCTCCCACCATGGGAATGTGATATTCCCGTCCCCGGTAGAGGAAGCGGTGGCCCTGGGGCCCTGCCTCCAGCACCTGGAGGGAATCCGTATCGGTGATGGTGAGCTCCACCTGGTTCTCCCGGCACACCTTCTCCACTACCTCCTCCGCCTCACGGCTCTGGTGGTAAAGGAGCGCCTGGCAGCCGGGCTTGATAATCCCGGCCTTCTCTTTGGCAATGAGAGGGATGGTATTCCCCAGCTGGTCGGTGTGCTCCAGTCCCAGGTTAGTGATGACGGCAACCTCCGGAGCGGGGATGATATTGGTGGAGTCCAGACGGCCTCCAAGGCCCACCTCCAGCACCACAATGCCGCAGTTCTGCTCCTGGAAGTAGACCATGGCCACCGCGGTCATCAGTTCAAATTCCGTGGCCGGGTCGGTCATATTCTGGGCAGCCTCCAGCACCCGCTGGGTAATGCGCCCCAGATCCTCATCGGCAATGGGCGCGCCGTTCACCTGGAACCGCTCCCCGAAGTACCACAGGTGGGGAGAGGTATAAAGCCCCGTCTTGATCCCCGCCTTCTGAAGAACCGAGGACACCATGGCCGCGGTGGAACCTTTTCCGTTGGTGCCGGTGATATGGACAAATTTCAGCCCCATATGGGGATTTCCCAGCCGGCCCAGCAGTTCCCGGGTTCGATCCAATCCAGGGGTACGGCCGATCCAGGCCTGTTCGTGAATCCTCTGTTCTGCTTCCTGGGCAGTCATAGGCTGCGCCTCCTATCTCTCAAATCCCTAAGCCTTGGCCGCGCAGGGCGGCCTGAACGGTATGGGCAGCCAAAACGGTGGATGTCACTGCTCCAACGCCGCCCGGCACCGGGGTAACGGCGGCTACAATGCTCTCAGCCGCTTCAAAATCCACATCTCCGTGGAGTTTTCCATCCGTCCCCAGGCTCAGGCCCACATCAATAACCACCTGTCCCGGAGACAGATGCTCCCGGCCGATGAGCCCCGCCTTCCCGGCGGCGGAAATGATCACATCTGCTCCCCGGCACAGCTGGGCCATGCGCTCAGGATCGGTGTAGATATTGCACACGGACACCGTGGCCCCCCGGTTCATCAGCAGGATGGCCGTGGGCATACCCACGGTGGCTCCCGCCCCTACCATGACCACATTGCGGCCCTGGAGCCCAATCTGGTAGTACTCCAGCAGCTCCATACAGGCCGTGGCCGTACAGGGCGGAAAACCCGGGGTTCCCTGCACCATGAGCCCGCCCATGGAGGCGCTGGTCATGGCATCGATGTCCTTTTCCGGGCGAAGAGTGCTCAGCACCGCCGGGGTGTTCAGGTGCCCGGGCAGGGGCCGGAACAGAAGGCAGCCGTGGATCTGAACATCAGCGTTGATGTTCTCCAGCACCGAAATGAGCTCCTGCTCCTCCACCGTTTCCGGCAAAAGCACACGCTCCACTCCGATACCCAGGGACTGGGCCCGCTTGGCAAAGCCCCGCTCATAACTCACGTCCGCCGGGCGTTCGCCCACCCGGACGATGGCTACCTTTGGGGTAACCCTCTGTTCCTGGAGGCGGCCAACTGCCCGGCGGATGCGCTCACACAAGCGCTCAGCCACCGGGGCACCGGAGAGCAGCTCAGCCATAGTAGATGGCGGCGCACATCAAAGCCGCGCCGGTCTTGCTCTTCAGTTCCACCCAATCCTGGCTTGCCTGACGGCACAGGAGCATCTGGCCCTCCTGGGCCGTCACTCCGTCCACGCTCACGTCACCCTGGGCACAGTAGATGGCCAGGGTCAGGTTTTTGTGGGCCTGGGGGGCGAAGACGGGGGCAGACCAGGTGAGGGAGCTTTCCTTCTCCAGCTTCAGGCCCTGGGCACAGCCCTCACAGGCCCCCTTGCGCATCATCAGGTTATAGTCCGAGCACTCACCCCAGGACTCCACCGGCACGCCGCCGTCAAAGGCGCACACCTGGAGAGGTTTTAGGGGGAAACGCTCTCCCTCCCCGATTTTCAGCTCCATCTCACCATTCACAATGGAAATCAGGCGGTTATAATCGGGCAGGGGGGTAAAGTCAGAGTGGGGCAGCTCCACCTTGGCAGAGCTCAGGCGCCAGAGAAAATCCCGGTCGGCGTACACCGCCCCTTCGGGGGCAATGGCCAGCTGTGTGGTGGTTCCACCAGACCAAAGAGTCGTCACATACTGTTCCTGGGTCAGCAAAGTCCATTCCATTCGGGACACATCCTTTCTATTTCAGGCAGACAGCGCGGCGGAAAGGGAAAAAATTTACCCTCCCACGCGGCGCTGCCACGCAAAGAGGGCTTATCTCCCATGGCAGCGGAGGGGGCTGCAGCAACGCGGAAGCATTCCTTCGTCCGTCGGCAACTTCCCATCCGGCGGCACTTGACGCGCTGAACCTACTCTGTCGGGCATTTTATATTGTAGCCCTCCCGGGGGAAATCCCCCGGGAGGGAGAGAGGGAATGAATGATTCTTACAGGCTGGACTCCACAGCGGCGTAGATCTTGTCCGCCAGAGGCAGGGCCTTGGCCAGCATAGCCTCACCCTTCTTGCGGTAGTCCTCGGCCAGATCCTTGTTCTTCAGGGAGCCGATGTTGATGAGCACGTTGAGCCAGGCGCCCTGGATGGCGGCACGCAGGGACAGGGCGGACACGCCCAGGTCGCTGGCAGCGCTGTCGTTGGTCTTGCCCAGCAGCTCAGCGGTGAGCTCCAGAGTCTCCAGAGACAGCTCCATCATCTCAAAGGGAGTGGCGGTGCAGCCTTCCAGACCCTTCTGGATGGCGGCAGAACGGGCAGCCTTCTCCTCATCGGTAGCCTTGGGCATACCGAAAGCGGCGGAGACCACGTTGAAAGCCTCGGTGTCGCGATCCATCACGTCCACAAAGCGGGCCTTCAGATCCAGAGCCTTCTTCTGGCTCTCGATGACAAACTCCTGATACTCAGCGTACTTCTCCTTGCTCTTGCCCACGGTGGTCAGACCGCAGACCATGGCAGTGAGGGCGGCGCCCAGAGCACCCTCCAGAGCGGCAGTGGAGCCGCCGCCGGGAGCGGGAGCGTCAGAGGCCAGTACGTCACAAAACTGGGAAACCTGCATTTCGGCTAATTTCATCTTGCGTTTCTCCTTCTTACTTCATGTCCAGGAGGTGATACTCCATGATCTGGTTGTGGCAATCGAAGTCCTTGGCCTTCAGATAGTACTCAGCGCAGTCGATCATGGCCTTGGCGGGAGTCAGCCCCACGATCTCGCTGTCGATGATGTAGGTGCCGTAGCGCTCAGCCAGGGCGCGAACCATCTCGTAAACCACGTACAGGGGGGTGTCCTCATAGTTGACCATGTTCATGGAAACCTGGGCAATGCCGCGGTCCTCCATCATGAAGCCCATGGCCTTGCAGCTGCGGAAGCCGCCGGAGGAACCACGGATGACCTTGGCGATCTTCTTGGCGACCTCAACGTCGGAAGTGGCCAGGTTGATGTTGAAAGCGACCAGGGGCATACGGGCGCCGATGGCAGTGATACCGGCAGTGGGGTGGATCTTCCGCTCGCCGTAGTCGGGAGCCCAATCCTCCTGGAGCAGCTTCTCGGGCATACCCTCGAACTCACCCTTGCGGCAGGTGGCCAGGTTGCGGCGCTCAGGACGGGTAGCGGAGTCCTCATACAGGAAGGAGGGAACCTTCAGCTCGTCCCAGATCCGCTGGGCCACGCGCTTGG
>CAUFAM010000173.1 GCA_959022875.1 uncultured Oscillospiraceae bacterium
CGGGCGCTGCGGGATGAGGCGGTCTATACCCCGGCGGCGGTGCGCAAGCGGGTATACATTGTGGATGAGGTCCATATGCTCTCCACCGCAGCCTTCAATGCCCTACTGAAGATTCTGGAGGAGCCTCCGGAGCATTTGCTGTTTATTCTGGCTACCACGGAGCTTCATAAGGTGCCTGCCACCATCAAAAGCCGCTGTCAGCAGTTTTCCTTTAAACGGATTCTTCCGGGCCAGATTGCACAGCGCCTGGATTATGTGGCCGGGCAGGAGGGCCTTCAGCTGACGGCTGAGGGAGCGGCCCTGCTGGCGCGCCTGGCCGACGGAGGACTGCGGGACGCCCTTTCCCTTTTGGATCAGTGTTCCGGCGGAGCGGGGGAGATCACCGAGCAGACCATTCTGGACACCCTGGGACTGGCCGGAAACCTGGAGACGGCCGCTCTTATGCAGCGCCTGGCCCTTCATGATACCGCCGGGGCCCTGGACAGTCTGGGGACGCTCTATTCCAACGGGAAAGATGTGGCTTCGGTGCTGGGGGAGCTGGCTTCCCTGGCCAGGGATTTGCTGCTGCGGAAAACCGCCCCTCAAGGGGGCGCGGCACTGCTGACCGGAGGTTATGATGAGGTAACCATGCGCGCGCTGGGGGAGAAGTTTTCCGCCCAGCGGCTGCTGCAAATGCTGACGTTGGTTCAGGGCACACTGGCCGATCTTCCCCGGAGCAGCAACCGCCGCACCGACGCCGAGCTGTGTTTGATCCGTCTGAGCGACGAGCAGCTGGATGCGTCGCTGGCCGGTCTGGCCGCCCGGGTGGCCCGGCTGGAAGAGAAACTGGCTGGAGTACCGGAGGGCGGCGCCGTGGCGCCCGCTCCCGTACAGAACCAACGAGTGGAAGTGAGCAGTCCTGGGGCAGTGGACACGCCCCCATGGGAGGAACCTGCCGCGGTCAGACCTGCCCCACCCCAGAGACCGAAGACAGCGGTCCCCCAGGCAGAGCCGAAACCCTCTGCCCCTGCGGAGCCCAGGCCTGAACCGGGAGACAGGGGCCAAAGCGCTGCGAAACCCGTAAACAGCGCCTTTTGGCCCTCCTTTGCAGCCGGACTCAAGGGAAAAGTCAGCCCTACGGTAATGCCGTATCTCAATAACCAGGCAAAGGTTAAGGGCACTTGGAAACATAATAAACTGACCCTGTGGGTGGATGGGGAATTTACCCGTTCCATGCTCAACAAGCCGGCGATTTTGGACGGCATGGCCCAGGCGGCCCAGGCGGCTTTTGGAGGCGGAAAGCCTGTGGTCAGCGTAGTAGTAGGAGAGCCTCCGGCAGAGGAGCTTGAAGCTGGCCCGGTTTCAGCCGGACACACAGAGCCGTCCGGTGTGCCTGAGCAGAAGGATGCTCTGGATGAGCTGCTCGCCTTTGGGGAGCAGTTTGACAATATCATTATTCAATAACGCAAGGGTTTGAAAGGAGATATTATCATGGCAAAAGGCTTTGGCGGGCGCGGAATGCCCGGTATGGGCGGCATGAATATGAACATGCTCAAGCAGGCCCAGAAGATGCAGCAGGACATGATGCGCATGCAGCAGGAACTGCAGGAGAAGGAGTACCAGGCTGCCGCAGGCGGCGGAGTGGTTTCCGCTGTGGTCAATGGCAAGCATGAGCTCAAGAGCCTCACCATCGATCCGGAGGCGGTAGATCCTGAGGATGTGGAAATGCTTCAGGACATGATCGTGGCCGCGGTGAACGAGGCCATGCGCGCTGCTGACAGCGATGCGGCCAACACCATGCAGAGCATCACCGGCGGCCTGGGACTGCCCTTTTAAGGAAAAAACATAGAAACATGAGAAAATAGTATGAGAAACCGCCTTGAAAAGGGCGGTTTCTCTCTTGCATGGGAAAAAAGATGGGTATAAAATAAATGTGAATATTTTGAAGGAGACGTGATTTCGGCTTGCAGTGTGGCGGCACTGGCCGGATGGGCAAGAAAGAGAAGTGAGAATTATGCATTGGACCCATTTTTATGAGCACAAACCAAAAGAACATGCCGATCAGCGCCAGCGCATGCTGGAGACGCCGGTCAACCGGTTGATTCCAACGTTGGCGGTGCCTACCATTATCAGCATGATGGTCACTTCGGTGTACAACATGGCGGATACCTATTTTGTCTCCCAGATCAGCACCAGCGCTTCCGGAGCGGTGGGAATTGTATTTTCTGTCATGGCGGTGATCCAGGCGGTTGGGTTTACGGTTGGCATGGGATCTGGTTCCATTGCCTCCAGAATGCTTGGACAGGGGAGAAAAAAAGAGGCGGATACCATTGCTTCCAGTGCAGTGCTGACTGCCCTGGTGCTGGGCACACTGCTGAGCGTGTTGGGAATTTTGAACATCAGGCAAATTATTTGGCTGTTGGGCAGTACCGAAACCATCTATCCCTTTGCCCTTGACTATGCCAAGTATATTATCTATGGCTGTCCGGTTATGATCCTTGCCTTTACCATGAACAACCTGCTGCGCTGGCAGGGAAAGGCGAGCTTGTCCGTCATCGGTCTTGGCACCGGAGGCTTGCTGAATATTGTGCTCGACCCACTGTTTATTTTTGGGTTCAATCTGGGAATTTCCGGAGCAGCGATCGCTACGCTCCTGAGCCAATGTGTCAGCATGGCGATTCTGGCCTCCTTTTTTCTTTTGAAGAAAAGTGATCTTCGGGTCAGCCCTGCCTGTGTGTCCCGTTCTCCCAAAACCTATGCCGCAATTTTAAAGCAGGGTATGCCCTCCTTTTTCCGCCAGGGCCTGATGTCTATGTCCACCATGGCGGTAAACTGGAACGCACGGGTGTTTGGCGATGCCGCCGTGGCGGCTCTGGCCATTGTTACCAAGGTCTTTTCCTTCATCCAGTCTGTCACCATTGGGTTTGGACAGGGATTTCAGCCGGTACTGGGATACAACTATGGAGCCGGACGGCTGGACCGGGTTAAGCAGGCGGTTATTTTTTCCGTCAAGACCTGTACCATTATTTTGACCATCGCGGCGGTGATTGGCTTTGTCTTCTCCCAGCAGATTATTGCCCTGTTCCGAGACGATCCTCTGGTCATTGACATCGGAACCCGGGCATTCCGCTATCAGTGCTTCACCCTGCCTCTGGCGGCGGTGCTGACCTTTGCCAACATGTTCTTCCAGTCTCTGGGCAAATCGGTTCGGGCGACCATCCTGGCCATATGCCGTCAGGGCGTCATCATTCCCATGGTCTTTTTGTTGCCTTGGAAGTTTGGTCTGCCCGGCTTGGAAGTGACTCAGGCGACCGCAGATGTGGTGGCATTTCTCATCTCGGGAAGCATTATGCTGCACTATTTTTTGAAGGAGTTTGGAAAAGAGTCCCTTTAAGCCTTACGCCGCCCAGCAGCTGGGCGGCATTTTTTATGGAGAGAATTTAAAAACTTCTTAAGAAATTATGCCTTACAACTTAAACAGTCTGTGGTATGCTAGAGACACAATCACACACGGGGGAACGAGTATGTACACCATTTTGATTTGCGATGACGACCGGGACATTGTTTCGGCATTGGATATTTACCTCACCAGCGAAGGGTATGAGACCATCAAGACCTATAACGGAAAGCAAGCACTTCAGGCTGCTGAGAGCCATGAGATCCATTTGGTTCTCATGGACGTGATGATGCCCGAACTGGACGGAATCCGGGCCACGGCCAAGCTGCGGGAGGGGAGCAATGTGCCCATCATCCTTCTGACGGCCAAGAGCGAGGATACGGATAAAATCCTCGGCCTCAACATCGGTGCG
>CAUFAM010000174.1 GCA_959022875.1 uncultured Oscillospiraceae bacterium
AAGTGCCCTGCTGCGGCGGACTGGAGCACGCCGTGGTGACCGCCCTGAAAAACAGCGGGAAGATGATCCCTTGGCAAGTGGTGACCCTCTCCACGGACGGCCGGATTTTGGAATGAAAAACAAAAAGACAGGCATACCGCCTTAGCGGTATGCCTGTTGCTTTAAGAATCAGATTTTGCCTCTGAGGCGCAGGGAACCAGCTTTTCCACCAGAGCCCATTCAACCCGCCGCTCGCACAGTTCCTCCACCTGAATGTGCAGACCCAGGGCGTCTACCGCGGGGCGGCTGCCGTCCTCGGGGATGACAGGCAGCTGGGCAAAGACCAGACCGCCCAAGGTGTCATAGTCCCGGTCCTCCTCCTCGGGAAGGTCCAGGCCGATGGTTTCCGCCAATTCCTCCAGGTTGGCCGAGCCGGATACCCGCCAGCGGTTTTCATCCAGCTGGATGATCTCCTGCTCCTCCAGGGGGTCGAACTCGTCATAGATGTTGCCCACCAGCTCCTCCAGCAGATCCTCCAGCGTGACCAGACCGCTGGTGCCGCCGTACTCATCCACCACCAGGGCCATGTGGGTCTTGTTCCCCTGCATATCCCGAAACAGGACGTCTGCCTGAACGGTCTCCGGAACGAAATAGGCCGGGCGCAGCAGATCTTTCAGGGGCTTTGGGTCGGAGAGGTGGAAGTTCAGCAGATATTCCCGGGTGGAAAGAATCCCCAGGATGTCGTCCACGTCGTCTCCCCATACCGGGAAACGGGACAGCCCAGACTGACGAATGGTGTCCAGAATGGTATCCGGGTCGTCGTCCAGAGAAAGAGTGACCATATCCGTGCGATGAACCATCACATCCCGGGCGGTCATGTTGTCAAACTCAAAGACGTTTTCGATAAATTCCTTTTCGTTGGACTGGATGGCGCCGGACTCCTCGCCCTCCTCCACCATGGCCATGATGTTGTCCTCGGATACCTGATCCTCCCGGCGCAGCAGCTTCATCACAGGCCGCCACAGCAGGGCAAGATTGCCGCATAGGCTAACGGCAAACAATATGGGCCATATTTGGTCCCCAGACACGGAAATTCCCCCTTAATACACATAGAAAAACATTGGTACGCTTGCAATCATACCACAGAAGGGGGCAAGACGCAAGTGGCCGTCAGATTTTCTGTCATAAATGGCGATAGTGACTGTCAAAAATGGATGGATATGTTATAATTGAAAAAGAACGGGCTGGCGGGCCCTGAGATGAGGGAGAAGATGGATATGGTGGAGATGCCAGAACGAGTACGCGGGCATGTGGCGGAGGCGCTGACCTTTATCAAATGGGTGCTGTATGCCTGTGCCATTGGAATTTTAGTGGGCCTGGTGGCTGTTGCGTTTTTCTATGGAATCGATTGGTCTACCCAGCTGCGGGAGCACAACCCCAGAATCTGTGTGCTGCTGCCGGCGGTAGGGTTGTTTGTTGTGGTGAGCTGCGGGGTCTGCGGCATGGAAAAGGACCGGGGAACCAACCTGGTGCTGATGGCGGTGCGAGAGGCGGAACCGCTGAAGCTGCGTACCGCTCCCCTTATTTTCCTGTCCACCATTCTGACCCACCTTGCGGGCGGATCCGCCGGGCGGGAGGGGGCTGCCCTTCAGCTGGGCGGCTCGCTGGGGGCCTATGTGGGGCGGAAGATTGGCCTGGATGCCAAAGACGGCCGGATGATGGTCATGTGCGGCATGGCGGGCGCCTTTTCCGCCCTGTTTGGTACGCCCCTGACGGCGGCGGTTTTTGCCATGGAAGTGGTAAGCGTGGGTGTTATGTACTACGCGGCCATTGTCCCTTGCCTGGTGTCCGCCTGTGTGGGACTGCTGGTGGCCCGGCAGTTTGGCCTTCATGAGGAGCTTGGATATGATGTGGCCCAGGTGCCCGAACTGGCGCCGGAATCCATGCTCCAGGTGGCGGGGCTGGGCATTTTGTGCGCCCTGGTGTCCATCTTATTCTGCAAGGTCATGCACGCCGCGCCCAAGCTCTATGCCAAGGTGTTTCCCGGAACGCTCCTGCGCGCGGCGGCAGGGGGCGTGTTCGTGCTGCTGCTCACCATGCTGGTGGGCGCGCAGACCTATAACGGGGCGGGGGAGGCGGTGATCCGCCGGATGATTGCCGGGGAAACCATTCCCGAGGCGTTTTTGCTGAAGATCCTCTTTACGGCCCTCACTCTGGGGGCGGGATTCCGGGGCGGCGAAATTGTGCCGGTGCTGTTTACCGGCTGTGCCTTTGGCACCTTGGCCGGTCCTATCCTGGGCCTGCCCCACGCCTTTTCCGGAGCCCTGGGAATGGCGGCAGTCTTTTGCGGGGCTACCAACTGCCCCTTGAGCTCCATTTTGCTCTCCTATGAGCTTTTTGGAGGAAAGGGGCTGCCCCTGTATGCCCTGTGTGTGGGGGTATCCTATATGCTCTCGGGCTATTATGGCCTCTACGGGGAGCAAAAGATCGTCTACTCCAAATTCAAAACCGAGTGGATTGACACCAAGGTGAAATGAGGTGAACAGGCGCTGCTTTTGAAACAGTGGTTGTTTTTCTCAAAGGGCTTTCTTTCTTCGGCCTGAGGGCGAGGAGACTTTTCTTTTCCTGTTGCGAAAATACGGCGTTCCGCCTATAATTTGGGGCGTAAACATTAGAAAGCGGCCGATTTTGGACACGTAACACATAGAAAGGGGTACTTTAATTATGCGTCCTGAACTCATCAGCCAGCCCATTACCGGTATTTGTTCCTTTGGCCGTTATCCCATTTGTCTGGACCTGGACGAGCTGCACGCCGACTTCGGCGTACTGGGCGTCCCCTTTGATATGGGGGTGGGCTTCCTCAGCGGAGCCCGTATGGGCCCCCGCCGCATCCGCGAGGCCTCCACTCAGTATGGCCGCGGTGAGGTAGGCTACTATGACTACGAGGCCGACGAGCAGATGTTGGCCGCCCCCATTACCATTGCCGACTGCGGCGATGCCGACGTGCTCCAGGGTGACCGGGACTATTCCTTCACCTGCATTGAGCGTGCGGTGCGCCGGATTATCCGGGCCGGAGCCATTCCCATTGTCATGGGCGGTGACCACTCCATCAGCATCCCTGTGGGTCGGGCCCTGGAGGAGTATGGCAAGAAGATCTGCGTCATCCAGTTTGACGCTCACCTGGACTGGACCAGCCATGTGGGTCCCCTGGTCCAGGGCAACGGCAGCCCTATGCGCCGGATGTCGGAGATGGATCACATCGGTGAGATGGTGCAGATCGGCCTGCGGGGCATGGGAAGCGGCAAAAAGTCCGACTATGACGATGCCCGGGCCTATGGAAGCCGCCTGATTTCCGCCCGGGAGCTCCACGAGAAGGGCGTGCAGTATGTTCTGGATCAGATTCCCGATGCGGAGGCCTACTACATCACCTTTGACATTGACGGCTACGATATGCCTCTGGCCCCTGGCGCCGCTTCGCCCCTCCCCGGCGGCATTACCTATGAGGAGAGCATGGATCTGCTGAAGGCTATTTGCCAGACCGGTAAAGTGGTGGCCATGGATCTGGTGGAGGTGGCTCCTCCCTTTGATCCCACCGGCTGCACGGAGCGCCTGGCGGCGCTGACCATGCTTCAGGTCATTGCCCATACGGGGAAAAAGCTTCACGAAAAGAAATAAATCTGCATACATCCGGGCGGCAGGAACTTGGTTCCTGCCGCCCGTTTCCATCGTCTTGCAATTTTAAAGCCTTTTCATTATAATGAGGTCAGCCTGAAAGAAAAGGAGCAACCATTATGAC
>CAUFAM010000175.1 GCA_959022875.1 uncultured Oscillospiraceae bacterium
TCGGTGGCGCAGAAGTAGGAGGTCAGGATGCGCACTACCGACATGAACGGGAGATAGAGCAGGAACAGGGGCAGGATCACCTGGAACAGCCGGGTAGCGGCATTGGATGCCCCAAACAGGTGGGGGATGGCGGACCGCCCCAGAAAGAGGGCGATGCCGCAGAGCAGGGCGGCGGCGGGGGCGGAACGGAAGGTCAGTGTACGGACCTGAGCCAGCGCCTCCTGTTCTCCGGCGCCGTAATACCGGCTGAGAAGGGGCTGCGCCCCGTCCCCGATGCCCTGGATGATGAAGTGGACCATGCAGATGGCGTAGCTCATGACCGCATAGCAGGCCACCGCCAGGGAGCCGCCGTAGGCCAGCGCTCCCCGGTTGATGACCACCAGCGTGACCGTGTTCAGCATGGTCAGGCCGAAGGGGGACAGGGAGGTGGCAAGCAGGCGGAGAACGGTCCTCCGGTTCAGACGGAAGCTCACCCCCCGGAACACCCGCTTCACCCGGAACAGATAGACCAGCCCCAGGGCGGCGGACACCCCCTGGGCGATGACGGTGGCGGCGGCGGCCCCGGCGGTGCCCCAGCGGAAGACGGAGATGAACAGAGCATCCAGCACCACATTGGTGAGGAAGCCGGCGGTCATGGAGCACATGGCGGCGTCCGCCCCGTCATAGGTGCGCAGCAGGGGGACCAGCCCGGTGCCCAGCACCTGGAAGAGCGAGCCCAGCACGATGACCCGGGTGTAGCTGTCAGCATAGGCCAGGACGGAGCCCTCCGCTCCCAGCAGAGGGAGCAGGGGGCGGTAGAGCAGGGCGAGCAGGGCGGTAGACAGCACGCCGGCCAGCAGGAGCAGCACGGCAGTGGAGCCCAGGGCGCGGTGCTCCTCCGCGGCGTCCCGGCGGCCGATGCACACGGACAGCACCACGGCGGCGGCCATGCCCAGCCCGGTGCCTAGGGCCTGGACCAGGGCGGTGACCGGCCAGGCCACATTGATGGCGGCCAGCCCGGCATCGCCCACGCCCTGGCCCACGAACATCCCGTCCACGATGGAGTAGACGCCGGAGAAGGCAAAGGCGATGACGGAGGGGAGCACATTGCGCCAGAAATTTCTTTGGATCATGAGAGGGGCCTCCTCAGGCTCCGAAAGACCGGAGCAGATGTGATCAGAAAGAGGGAGCGGTCTCGGGTATTTTCACAAAAATAAGGGTCTTTCTTTGTCTAAAACAGAAAGTGCCCGATTCCGAACTATATA
The DNA here is from genome assembly GCA_959022875.1 of uncultured Oscillospiraceae bacterium. Classification (GTDB taxonomy): domain Bacteria; phylum Bacillota; class Clostridia; order Oscillospirales; family Oscillospiraceae; genus Lawsonibacter. The sequence continues at coordinate 1,245 of CAUFAM010000175.1, forward strand.
TATAGTGCGGAATCGGGCAAAAGTCAAGAAACATCTTAACAAAACATTAACACATTTTCAGGGGCAGGAAAGAGCAAAATTATGGAATCTGCCAGAGGGTGGGAGAGGCATCCGCAAATCGTTCCAGGCGATGGTGGCACAGGGCCTCCATCTCCCCCCAGCGGGGGGCAAAAAGGGGGTCAAAGACCCCTACCACAGTGAAGCCAGCCTGCCTGGCCGCAGCACAGTAGCTGGGAGAATCTTCGAAGAGGAGGCAGGACTGGGGAGGGACGCCCGACCGTTCCGCCGCCAGACAGTAGAGAGCCGGGTCCCGCTTTGCTATTCCCAGCTCGGCGGTGGTGTAGACGGCCTCAAAGCAGTCTAGAAGGCGGTGGTGCTCCAGGGCGGCGCGGCACAGGGGAGGCATGCAGGAGGTGAGCACCGCCATCCGTGTCCCCCGGCGGCGGCAGGCGTCCAGAAAGGCGGGCACGCCGGGCTTCAGGGGCAGAGTGTGAGCATAGGCGGAGCGGGCCATGGACATCCAGCCCTCCATGATCTCCTCCGGCGTCTCCGGGAGGGAGAAGCGCTCCCTGGTGTACCGGGCCGCGTCGGGAGCGCTGTGGTGGGTGACGTAGTCGGTGTAGTCCTCAGGCACCGGCGAGATGCCCCGCCGGCCCAGAAATTCAATGTCGATGTCCAGCCAGATCCCGTTGGAGTCCAGCAGGGTGCCGTCCAGATCAAAAAAGTACATGGCGGGACCTCCGTGCAGGATGGGGGCCTCCTGCCTGGGGCGGGGCCGGCCCCCGGGTTGCGGCCGGGACGGTTTTCTGGTATAATAGCTCCGTTTTTGACAGACCGGCCCGGCATGCTTCTTTCCTATCATACCACGCCGGGGGAGACTAGTTCAAGATGGGAAGTGAAGCCATGTCTCCGCATGTGATGAAAAAACTGGCCAAGCCCATGCTGTTCGCGGCAGCCATCATCTGGGGCACCTCCTTCTTTGTAATGAAGAACGCCCTGGACGTGATCCCGGTGTTCTTCCTGCTGGCCATCCGCTTCACCGCCGGAGCGGTGCTGCTGGGGCTGATCGCCTGGAAGCGCTGGAAGAACGTTACCCCCGACTATCTGTGGCGGGGAGCGGTGATGGGAGGCTTTCTGTTTCTGGCCTACTCGGTGCAGACCTTCGGCCTGTCCCTGACCACCCCCTCCAAAAATGCTTTCCTTACGGCTGTGTACTGCGTGCTGGTGCCCTTTCTCACCTGGGCGGTGGTAAAAAAGCGCCCTGACCGCTTCAACATCATCGCCGCGGTGCTGTGCGTCACCGGAGTGGGCCTGGTGTCCCTCAATGAGCAGCTGTCCATCAACGCCGGCGATCTGCTCACCCTCCTGTGCGCTATCTTTTATGCCAGCCATATTGTAGCCGTAGAGAAGGTGTCCCCGGGAAAAGACATCACCCTGCTCACCGTCTTTCAGTTTGCATTTACGGCTTTGTATGCCTGGATCGGCGGCCTGCTCACCGAGCAGTTCCCCGGCCAGGCCCTCCTGGACCCGGCGGTGTACCTGCCCCTTGCCTACCTGTGCGTGATGGCCACCACCGTGACCCTGCTGTTCCAGAACGTGGGGCAGGTCTGGTCGGATCCCGCTTCGGCCTCTGTCATCCTGTCTCTGGAATCGGTGTTTGGAGTGCTGTTCTCGGTTATCTTCTATGGCGATCCGGTGACACCCCGGCTGCTGGCAGGCTTTGTCCTGATCTTTGTGGCGGTGGTGTGCTCGGAGACCAAGCTCTCTTTCCTGCGGAAAAAGGCAGACCCTGAGCCGGCCTCCTCCCCCCAGAACTGATTAAAACGTTTCCAAAGCCCCTGCCTTTTGGCAGGGGCTTTTTACGGCCAAAAGCAAAATATTATAAAAGAAAATAAAAATAAAATTAAAGCTTGACTTTAATAAAATTAAAGTATATACTAAGACCATCAAAAAAGGAGGTGGCGCAATGGCACTGGAACTGCTGCCCGACTGGATGACCAATCTGGAGGAGGAGGACGTGGCGTTTATCAAAAAGTTCATTCTTGCCTCCGGGTCGCTGAAGGAGGTGGCCGGGCAATATGGGGTGACCTATCCCACGGTGCGCCTGCGGCTGGACCGGCTGATTCAGAAGATCAAAATTGGGGAGGACACCGCTGCCGACCCCTATATTGCCACCATCAAGCGCCTGGCGGTCAGTGACCGGCTGGATTTCGACACTGCCAAGCTGCTCATTGCCGAGTATAAAAAGACGAAGGGAGAACCGCCCCTCTAAGGGCGGGGAAGGAGGAACGTATGTCCATTGCAAGTCCGTTGGTTTGGCTCAGCCTGATGATGAGCTTGTTTTTCATGCTGCTGCCCATTGCGCTGTTGGTATTGCTCCAGGTATGGCTGTGCAGAAAGAGCCGGAAGCTGGGACTCATCCTGCCCATCTTGTCCCTTGTGGTGTCCCTTCTGCTGGTCCTGAGTTTGGGGGTTTCCCAGTGTATTGGAGGCGGTGCAGTAAGAGTGACCGACGAACATGG
>CAUFAM010000176.1 GCA_959022875.1 uncultured Oscillospiraceae bacterium
CCCCCGACCTGCTGATTACAAATCAGCTGCTCTACCAGCTGAGCTACACCAGCACGTAGCTGTCCAACAGCAGGTGCTATTATAGCAAAGAATGTGGGGTGTGTCAATAGGTTTGATCAAAAAATTTTTGCCGTTTTTGCGCGACAGCCAGAGGGCGTTTCCCCTGTGGATTTGTGGCGCATGCGGTGAAGAACAATATGGCCGGGACGGGGAGAGAGTGTGGAAAGGCAGGTGTGTGTGCGTGCGCTGCCTTGCCCGGCTTAGTACGGAGGAGGAATGAAACATGACCTTAGCAGAACTTTCCCTTGAGTATCGCAGCCATGCCCAGGCGTTGAGCGTGCGGATTTGCCAGCTGGAGTATTTGATGGAACAGACACAGGACGTTGACCGGCGCTGCCAGCTTCAGGACCGGATTCGTCTGTTGTCCACCATGCTGCGGGAGGCAAGGGAGCTTGCAGTGCTGACTGAGCGCTATTATGACAGGGGGTACCGCCGCAATGCCAAATACACGATATAAAAAGGGAGCCAGGTATGCAGCAGATATGGCTGTGTACTGTCGGGAGATGGCACAGGACAACAGTTTGGAGGTCAGCCGCCTGAAGCGAAACCTGATCAGTGCACTGCGGGAGGACGTCACTCCAAAGCAGCGGCAGGCGCTGTTTTTATACTATGTGAAAGGGGAGAATATGCGGGAGATCAGCCAGCGCCTGGGCGTGGATAAGTCCACGGTGTGCCGTACCATTAAGAGGGGAGAACGGCGGCTTCAGCGGTGCCTCCGCTACGGAGCGGAGCGGTATTTGCTGGGGATGGAGCAGAAGGCTGAATGATCCAATACAGGGACTGTGGCGCCGTACAGGCGGCGAAACCCAAAAAAGAAGCACCTGCTTAGCAGGTGCTTCTTTTTTGGTACGCCCGAGCGGATTCGAACCGCTGGCCTTCCGCTTAGGAGGCGGACGCTCTATCCTGCTGAGCTACGGACGCAAATTACCTCTTCATAGGACGTACTGTGTTATTGTAGCCCAGAACGGGCGGACTGTCAACGAGAAAAGCGCCGACTGTCCGGGAAAAGTGACCGACTGTCCCAAAGGGATAGACAGGGAGCAGGAGGGGCGGTTATACTGGGGATGAAAGGGGGGAGAGGCTGTGGAAGTGGAGATCAGACTGGAAGAGGGCAGGAAGGAACCCAAGGTGGTTATCCTGACCGGAGAGGAGACGGAGAAGGTGCTTGCTTTGGCAGCACGGCTGCGTGAGCTGCGCCTGGAGCCCGTTCCGGTACGCCGGGGAGAGGAGCGGCTTCTACTGCCCCAGGAGGCGTTTCTTCGCTTCTACACGGACGGCAAGGGCGTTTTGGCCCAGACGGAGGCGGAGACCTTTGCAGTGTCCCTGCGGCTTTATGAGCTGGAAGAACGGCTGGATCAAAGCCGGTTTGTGCGCATCTCCAACGGGGAGATTGTTAACCTGGATCGGGTGACGGCGGTGGATTTGTCCCTTGGCGGCACCATCCGTATGACCTTGAATGGTTCGGTTTATGCCTATGTGTCCCGACGGTATGTAAAGAAGATTAAGCAGACGCTGATGAGAGAGGGGAGGGAGAGGCGTTGACGGAAGAGAGGAAACAATATCTGGTCAGAATCCTGACGGGCGGTGTTCTGGGACTTCTGATGGGCCTTGTGCTGGTACCCTATGTGATGGACAGCCGGGAATGCCCGCCTTTGGCGGTGCTGGCCTGCGCAGCCTTAGGAGCAATGGCGGGCCTGGCCACGCAGCCCTTTGCTGACAGCGGGCGGACTCTGCTGCTTCGCTCCGCTGCCCATTACATCCTGACAGCCGCCTTTTTTGCCTTGCTGGTGGTGGAGCTGGACATCACCCTGAACTGGATGGGCGTACTGTTCTGGGAGGGGCTGCTGGCGCTGCTGTACCTGCTTATCTGGCTGGGGCGGTGGATTGGGTGGTATCTGGAAGTGACAAGGCTGCGTGAGCTGCTGGGCCTCTCTCCGGGGCCGTCCCCCCTGAAGTGGCGGGAAACCTTGCCCTATCTGCCCTTTGTGCTGGTGCTGTGTGATGTGCTGCCCGCTGCCTTCCGGTGGGTGGAGCGGGCCATAGGAGCCGATGTGCCGGCGCTGTCTGGGCTGATCCTGCCCTACCTGCTGCTGCCGGTGGTGAGTTTCTGTGTGGGTTTCTCGCTGGGAAAACGCCGGGGGCTGTGCCCGCTGTTTCCCATAGCTTGCTTCCTGTGCTATCTGCCTATGGTGTATCTGCTGTTCAACGACTCGGCCCTGTTTCACTGCTTTATGACCGCCCTGCCCGCCCTGGCGGGTAATTTTGGGGGCTGGCTTTGGCAGCGCAATAAGCAAAAAGGGCTGTGAGAGGAGGCCTAGTATGGAAGCATTGGTGTATTTTGTGCTGGTTCCGGGTGTGTTCGGAGTGCTCCAGTTTTTAATCTACCGCAGTGGCCTGTCCCACCGGGCGAAAAGGACCCCGGCTGTTTTGACCCTGATCGTGGGACTGGTGTGCTTTTTGGGAATGATGGGGAGGCTGCCTCTGCCGGAGACCTATTTTTTCAGCCGGCATTCCTTTTTGGCCTTTCCTGATTATTGGTATATAGGCCTGTTCTGTATCCCTGCCCTGGTTGGGCTGGGAATGGGGGCGGTTATCGCGTTGACAATGAGCGAAGGTCCCGAACAGAAGGAAAAGTTATAAAAAAGTATGCGCCGCAGCAATTGCAAGCTGCGGCGCATGGTTTTTGTAGCAGTTAGGAAAGCTGGAACTGTCCGGTATAGAGCCGGTAGTACCGTCCCTTCTTTTCCAGAAGCTGTTCGTGGTCGCCCTTCTCTTCGATTTGACCGTGCTCAATGACCACAATGCAGTTGGAGTTACGGACGGTGGAGAGACGGTGGGCGATGACGAACACCGTCCGGCCCTCCATCAGGGCATCCATGCCCTTCTGGATGAGGGCTTCGGTGCGGGTGTCGATGGAGGAGGTGGCCTCGTCCAGGATCATCACCGGTGGGTCGGCCACGGCGGCCCGGGCGATGGCCAGCAGCTGGCGCTGGCCCTGAGAGAGGTTGGCTCCGTCCCCGGTGACCATGGTCTGGTAGCCCTCGGGGAGGCGGCGGATGAAGGAGTGGGCGTTGGCGCTCTTGGCGGCGGCAATGCACTCCTCGTCGGTGGCGTCCAGACGGCCATAGCGGATGTTGTCCATGATGGTGCCGGTGAAGAGGTGGGTGTCCTGAAGAACCGCACCCAGAGACCGGCGCAGGTCGTCCTTGCGGATGGAGCGTACATCGATGCCGTCGTAGGTGATCATGCCGCCCTCAATCTCGTAGAAGCGGTGGATGAGGTTGGTGATAGTGGTTTTGCCTGCGCCGGTGGAGCCCACGAAGGCAATCTTCTGTCCCGGATTGGCGTAGACGGACACGTCCTTCAAAATCCGCTTGCCTGGCACATAGGAGAAGTCCACATGGCTGAAGCGTACTGCACCCTTCAGTTCGGTTAGGTAGTAGTCCTCACCGGGGACGTTGCGCACGGTGCCGCGAATCAGGTGGAGGGTGGTGTTTCCAGCTTGGTCGGGGTATTTCCAGGCCCAGCCGTGGCCGGAGAGGGTAGACAGGTCGGTAACCTCGGTGAGAGAGCCGTCGGAGGCTACCTTGACCCAGATACCATCCTGGGAGTCTGTGCCGGGAGGCAGCAGCTTGAGGCCGTCTGTTTCCCGCGCGGCCTGGCCAAGCTCGGTGAGGGCCCAGCCCTCCACCCAAACGGGAA
>CAUFAM010000177.1 GCA_959022875.1 uncultured Oscillospiraceae bacterium
GATGGTGGTGCACACCAGCACGTTAATTTCCCCGTCGGTCATCTGGCTCATCACGTCGTCAATGGCCTCCTGGGTCATCCGCCCGTGGGCCACGCCGATGACCGCGTCCTCTCCCAGCAGCATTTGAATCCGGGCGGCGCAGCGGTCGATGGTCTCCACCCGGTTGTGGAGGTAATAGACCTGGCCGCCCCGCTCCAGCTCCCGGCGCATGGCGTCCCCCAGCACGTTCCAGTCGTGCTCCAGCACATAGGTCTGTACCGGCTGGCGGTCGGAGGGGGGCTCCTCCAGGGTGGACATGTCCCGGATGCCGGAGAGGGCCATATTGAGGGTGCGGGGAATAGGAGTGGCGGAGAGGGTGAGCACGTCCACCTGCTGGAAGGTTTCCTTCAGCTTTTCCTTGTGCTGCACTCCGAAGCGCTGTTCCTCGTCCACCACCAGAAGTCCCAGATCCTTAAACCGCACATCCCGGTTAAAGAGGCGGTGGGTGCCGATGAGGATGTCCACCTCACCGTTTTCCACCTTGCGCAGGGTCTCCTTCATCTGGGTGGGGGTGCGGAAGCGGGAGACCACATCGATGTTTACCGGGTACTTGGAAAAGCGCCGCAGGGCGGTGAGATAGTGCTGCCGGGCCAGAACGGTGGTGGGCACCAGAACGGCCGCCTGCTTTCCGTCCAGCACGCACTTCATCATGGCCCGGAAGGCCACCTCCGTCTTGCCGTAGCCCACGTCGCCGCACAGCAGCCGGTCCATGGGGACGGGACGCTCCATGTCGGTTTTGATCTCCTGGATGCATCGCAGCTGGTCGTCGGTTTCGGTGTATTCAAACTGCTCCTCAAACTCCCGCTGCCAGGGGGAGTCGGGGGAGAAGGCGTAGCCGGGGCGGCGCTGGCGCTGGGCGTAGAGCTGAATGAGGCCTTTGGCCAGATCCTGAACGGCCTTTTTGGCCTTGGTTTTGGCCTTTTCCCACTCCACGCCCCCCAGGCGGTTGAGCTTTTTGGTCTGGGCGGCATCCTCGCCGCCGCCAATATACTTGCTCACCAGGTCCAGCTGGGTGGCCGGGACGTAGAGCACGTCGGTGCCCGCGTAAGCGATCTTTACATAGTCCTGCTCCACCCCGTCAATGGGCATCTTCACCATGCCCACAAACCGGCCCACGCCGTGGTGCTCGTGGACCACCAGGTCGCCGGGGGTGAGGTCGGCGTAGGATTTAAGCTTTTGGCGGTTGGTGGAGTCCTTCACCGGACGGCGGCGGCGCACCGTCTTCTTGTTCCCTTCGGTAAGGACGGCCAGATGGAGGGAGGGGTACTCCAGGCCGCTGGACAGCCCGCCGATGGTGATGGTAATGGCCCCGGGCTTAGGAAGCTGGGTGAGCTGAAACTCCACGGCGGCCTTGATCTTCTGCTCCCGAAGGAGGGTTTGAAGGTCCAGAGCCCGCTGCTCGCCCGACACCAGCACCAGGCTGGCAAAGCCGCTGTTCTGGTAGTGGGCCAGATCCTGCACTGCCGTCTCCAGGCTTCCGCCAAAGGAGGAGAGCTGTTTGGCAGTGAGGGAGAGCAGGGCCTTGGGGGGTGTGGGATAGCCCGAAGCGGCAAAGGAGTCCAGATAGACGCAGGCCCAGTCCTCCAGGCGCTCACACAGGCGGGGGAAGGTGAGGGTCAGATCGGCACAGGAGCCGTCCAGCTCCCCCTGCTCCATTAAAATCTTGATGTCCTCCTCCATCTGCCACTGGTAGGTCTTGGCCCGCTCGGCAATCCGGGGGCATTCTGAGAAAATAAGGCAGGCGTCGGCGGGGAGGTAGTCGGCCATGGTGGCCGTCTGGGGATAAATGAGGGAGAGATAGCGGTCTATGGCAGGGAAGGAGCGGCCCTGAGCGATGGCCTCCCCGTCCCGCTCCAGGGTCTGGGCCAGGGGAGTGTTGCCCGCGCGTAAAGCCTTGGCGGCCAGCTTTTCCACCTTGGCGGCCAGGCCGGACAGTCCGCCGGGGGCCATCTGGGGCAGCACCTCGGCGGCCGGGAGGAGGAGAACCTCCTCGGTGTTCTCCATGCGGCGCTGGGTGGCCGGGTCAAAAAAGCCCATGGCGTCCACTTCGTCCCCGAAGAACTCCACCCGGACCGGGTGGTCCAGGGCGGGGGAGAAGACATCCAGAATCCCGCCCCGAAGGGCAAACTGGCCCACGCCCTCTACCTGTTCACAGCGCACGTACCCCGCGGCGGAGAGGGTTTCGGCCAGCTCATTGAGCTCATAGCTCTGCCCCAGCTTCAGCTCCAGGGTGCAGTGTGCCAGCACCTCCGGGGGCAGGGTGCGCTGCAAAAGGGCCTCCACCGTGGCCACCAGGAAGGGGGCCTGCCCCTGCTGGAGGCGGCGCATGAGGGACAGGCGCTTGTGCTCCCACTGGCGGGAGACGGAGGCGGCGTTGTGGAAGGTGAAGGAGCGGGGGGTGAGCACCGGTACCGGCTGCTCCACAAAGGCGGCCAGATCCTGGGCCAGCCGCTCTCCCTCGCCCTCGTCGGCGCACAGGAGCACCACGAGCCGCTGGGTAATCAGGCCCACCCCGGCGGCAATCTGCACCCGGTGAATGGCCGATACGCCGGACAGGGCCACAGGGCAGCGCCCACCCTCCAGACAGGCGAGCAGCTGCTGAATTTCCGGCAGTTGATGGATGGCGGCAGTAAGCACTTTCATGGGAAAAACCTCAATATTTGTAGCATTATGGCAACGTGGCAATGCCCCTGCCCCCAAAAGGGGGAGGGGTTTTCTTTGGTACATCCAGTATATCCGGCCCAAAGTGGCCAGTCAAGGGGAACAAAGGGAGAAAAAAGACCGCTCACCTTGGAAGAGAGCGGTCTTTGGTGTGATTATTTGATCTCGTAATCCCGGCCGAACTGAAGCTCGCCGAAGTCGATGCGGCTGCCGCGGAAGTCCTCCTCGTCCTCGTCGTCCTCCTCGGAATCCTCCTGGTCAGCGAGAGGGGCAAACTCGGCGGTGTCCTCCAGATCCTCCTTAGGGGGTTCCTGGGCGGCCTTGGCACGGAGATTTTCCTCAGTGGCGTCCTTCATAGCCTGGGCCAGCAGGCGCTGGACGTTGTCGTCAATTTCCGAGACAGTCTCCTCCACGGGGTCCACGTCGGGGGTGGTCTCAGGGGGATAGAGCTCCTGGAGATGGTCCAGGTAGTCGCTGTGCTGGCTCTGGAGGGCGCGCACCTGCTCCACAAAGGAAGCGGTGGCCTTCTGGGCCTGCTGCAGACGGAACTCCTCCGCCTCCAGCTCCTTGGAAATGGTGGCCTTGCGGGTGGAGGCCTGGGCCTGGGCTTCCTTCAGGATCTCTTCCTTCTTTCGCTCAGCCTCCTGCACCAGCTCGTCGGCCATACGCTGGGCCGTCATCAACGCTTTCCGCATGGCTTCCTCGGTGGAGCGGTATTCCTCCACCTTGTCCACCAGCACCTTCATCTTGCTCTTCAGCACCGCGTTTTCGCTGTACAGGGCGGAGTAATCCCCGGTGAGAATGTCCAGAAATTCATCCACCTGGGCCATGTTATAGCCGCCAAACGAGGCCTTTTGGAAGGCGCGTTCCGATACTTCCTGCGGAGTCAGCATAGTATATTCCCTCCAGTTCTATCTACAAATGGTAGTATTTCAAATTAGAAATACAGTCCGTTGTTCTCCAGCTCGTCGATCAGATCACCCAGAATGTCCACATTGTAGGGGGTGATGATGTAGGTGGAGATGGCCACCTTCTTGATCTTGCCCTCGTTGGCATAGG
>CAUFAM010000178.1 GCA_959022875.1 uncultured Oscillospiraceae bacterium
AGGAGCTGCTATGAAAGAATTTACCCATACCATTACCAGTCCCAACGGCCTGCATGGCCGCCCTGCTGCCGACCTGGTTACCGTGGCCCAGGCGCTGGACAGTGCCGTCACCATTCACAAGGGAGACAGAAGCGCCGGAGCCGACCGGCTCATGGCTTTGATGACCCTGGGTGTGTCCCAGGGGGATACCGTGACCGTCACCATACAGGGCGGGGACGAGGACAAGGCCATGGAGACGATGAAGGACTATTTTACAAAACACCTTTGACAACGGGAGGAGGGGAGCAGGATGAAGCTGACGGGAAGGCCTCTGTACCCCGGCGTGGCCCTGGGGCCTATCTGTGTGCTCCCCGACCGTGAACCGGGAAAGCGCTTTCAACCGGCGAAAACGGTGGAAGAGGAGCTGGAGCGGCTGGAACTGGGGCGGCAGCGGGCCCTGAGCCAGGTGAGAGAGCAGCAGTCCGCGGCACTGGAAAAGCTGGGGCAGGAGGAGGCGGACATTTTTCGCCTTCACGCCCTGATGCTGGAGGACCGGGATTTGTTGGAGACCGTACGGTGTGCGGTCCGGGCGGGGGCCTGCGCCGAGGACAGTGTGCGGGAGGCCGGAGAGACCTTTGCCGCCGCCTTCCGCGCCCTGGACGACCCCTATCTTCAGGGGCGGGGGGCCGACGTGGAGGAGGTATCCCGCCTGTGGCAGGAAGCTTTGACCGGAGAAAGAGAGCGGCTGGTGCTGGATAAGCCTTGTATTTTATGTGCCGGAACCGTTACGCCCGGGATGCTGATTGCCCTGGAGTGGGAAAAGGTGCTGGGCCTTGTGGCAGAGAACATGCCTCCTGACAGCCACGCTGCCATTCTGGCCCGGGCCATGGCCTTGCCTGCGGTGACGGGGCTTGTCCCACAGCCCGGCTGGGAGGGGACGTTTGCCGCTCTGGACGGGGAGACGGGGGAACTGTATCTCGCTCCCGAGGGGGAGAGCCTGAAGCGCCTGGAGGAAAAATCCAGGGCCCGACAGGAGGAGGCCCAGAGCCTGGATCGCTTCCGTACCGGCCCCGCCGTCACAAAAGACGGGCGGCAGACGGCTGTGTGCGCCAACATCTCCACGGCAGAGGAAGCGGCCTTGGCGCAAAAAGAAGGGGCCCAGGGTGTGGGATTGTTCCGCACAGAATTTCTTTGCCTAAATCAGGCTGCCTGTCCCGGGGAGGAGGAGCAGTTTGCCCTCTACCGCCGGGCCCTGGAGGCCATGAATGGGCAGCGGGTGGTCATCCGAACCCTGGACATCGGAGGGGATAAGCACCCCCCATGGCTGGAGAAAGGAAGGGGAGAAAATCCTGCCCTGGGACTGCGGGGCATCCGCCTGTCCCTGAAGCGGCCGGAGCTTTTTGTGCCTCAGCTGCGGGCCATTCTCAGGGCTGCCCCCTATGGAAAGGCCGCCCTGATGTTTCCCCTGGTCTCCTCGGCGGAGGAGGTGCGTGCCGCCCGGGCTGTGCTGGAGCGGTGCCGCGGGGAACTGGAGGAGCAGGGAATTCCCACCGGAGCGGTGGAGGTGGGCGTGATGATCGAGACCCCCGCCGCCGCCCTCATGGCCGACGAGCTGGCAAGGGAGGCGGACTTCTTCTCCATCGGCACCAACGATCTGACCCAGTATACCCTGGCCATGGACCGGCAGGATCCGGATCTGGAGGGAATGTACGACTCCCATCATCCGGCGGTGCTGGAGCTCATCCGCTGCACGGTGGAGGGGGGACACCGCCATGGACGGCGGGTAGCCCTGTGCGGGCAGATGGGGGCCGACCGGTCTATGACCAAAATCCTGCTGCGCATGGGGGTGGATGAGCTGTCCGTCCCGGTGGGAGAGGTGCTGGGGCTGAAGGCCTATATCAGCACTCTGGATCTGTCCAAATAAGGAAAGGGCCGCCCTAGGGGGCGGCCCTTTCGCGTTCAGTCGGCGAAGTAGCAGATGCTCTGGGCATTGATCTGGGGCGGAATGCTGGCAGTCATCACGCCGTTATACACAATGCGCACCTGGGTTCCGGCAGACAGGTTGGAGGTGGAGCAGCGGGTGTGCACCAGTACCTCCTGGTTGTTGCTGTTGTCCCGAACCAGTACCTGGCTGCCCCAGGCCTGGAGGACGGTGGCGGTCATAGTCACCATAAAAGACACCTCACATTTTTTCGGTGGGGCCCCGGAAGCGAAGGCTTCTGAGGTCCATGACATCCTATGCCCCAGGGGACCGGAGGGTGCAGAAAGGGAGTGGGCGTGTACACGTCCACTCCCGATGGATTAGAAGAACAGCTCCACCTGTTCCCAGATGGCCTGGGCGATGGCCTCCACGCTCTGGTCGCCGGGGAGGATAATCACCCGTTCCTCGCCTTTGAGCGCATCAAAGGCCCGGAAATACTGCTCACGGGTGCGGGTGAGGCGCTCCATGGTCTCAAAAAGCTCAGTGCCCTCCCGGTTTTGGGCAATGCGCTCCAGGGCAAGCTGGGGCTCCACGTCAATAAAAAGAGTGGCCGTGGGCCGCAAAAGCTCAGCGCAGGGACGGTTAGCCTCGATGACCCACTCCAGGGGCAAATCCACGCTCTGATAGGCGTAGGAAGAAAAGTAGTACCGGTCGGAGAGAACGGTGAGCCCGCGCTCCACCGCCTGGCACAGGCCATCTTCCTCGTTGAGCAGATGATCCAGACGGTCGGCCACAAAGAGAGGGGCCACCACCCGGCTGTCGCAGCGCACCTGCCCGGTGAGCACCTGGCGCAGAAGCTTGCCCATGGGGCGGCCGGTGGGCTCGCAGGTGGTAAGGCAGGGGTAACCGGCTTGCTCCAGACGCTGGGCCAGAAGCTTAAGCTGGGTAGATTTTCCGCTGCCGTCAATACCCTCCAGGGCAAAAAAGCGTCCCCGGGTGTTGTTCATAATCATTCCTCCAAAGGGGCGAGCCCCTGTTATTCTACGAACAAGATGTTGGGATAGGTCCGCTCCATGCGTGCGTCGGGGAAGCGGTCATCCAAAAAATGGCTCAGAGCGTTGTCCGCCGGGGCGGGATTCTTCTGCCGCTGCACAAAGCGGGCCATGGCCAGAGCGGATACAATGATGTTGACCAGCATAAAGAGGATCAGCGCCCAGGTGAGCAGCTTGCCTGCCTTCACAGGCAGTTTTTCAATCCAGCCGGACAGCACCGGATAGACCAGCTTCAGCCACACCACCGCCGCAATGCCCCAGAAGAAGCAGTAGAGCAGGTTAATGCGCCCGCCCAGGTTAAAGGGAATGTGGCTGTAATCCCAGAATACTGTGCCGAAGACCAGTTCGGTAAAGACCGAACAGAAATATTCATAGGCACCTCCGGCCACCGTTCCCACAAAAAAGATGTACCCGTCGCTTTTGTGGCGGTATTTGTAGAGCAGGGCGGTGAGCAGCACCGCGCCCAGGCCCCACACAATGGAGAAGGGGCCCCAGACCACACTGCTGCGGCTCACCCATACCCCTGCCGTAACCCGGCAGAAAATCGTCTCAATGATGTCGCCCAGAAAGGCACCCAGGAAAAAGAGACAGGCCAGCTTATAGAAGCAGCAGCCCTGGGCAAAGACAGTGGGGATGGTTTTGGTGCGGGCGCGCCTTTTTGTGGGGTCCAGATTGGGGTAGGCACGGGTGACACGGCGCTGGACGTACCGGGTGACGGCGTTGTCCAGCGTCTGGGTCAGCTTGGCAAGAAACCGGGACAGCTCCCGGGTGTCAGGCA
>CAUFAM010000179.1 GCA_959022875.1 uncultured Oscillospiraceae bacterium
CTGCTTTATGTGTGCCCTGCCCGCCACCTTCATGTCCGCCGTGTCCGTCACCTACTTCATTCAGGCCCCCGAGTGCCTGAACATGTCTACCTCCATTGCCTACCCTGTGGGCATTGTGGTGGCCGTGGTGTTCTTCGGTATCTTTATGTGGCGTGAGTGGGTTGCCCGCAAGAACGACGTGCGTACATCCGTGTAACCGTCTCCCTTAACACACAAAAAGCCGTCCGGCCTGACAAGGCCGGGCGGCTTTTGTTACATCTCTCTGCGGATCTGGCGCAGGGCATTCTTTTCCAGCCGGGACACCTGGGCCTGGGAGATGCCGATCTCGGCGGACACCTCCATCTGGGTCTTCCCTTGAAAAAAGCGCATGGACAGGATCTTGCGCTCCCGGTCGGTGAGGTGGCCCACCGCCTCCTTCAGGGCAATGCGCTCCACCCAGGTCTCGTCGTTATTCTTGTTGTCCTTTACCTGGTCCATCACGCAGATGTTGTCCCCGCTGTCGGAATATACCGGCTCATAGAGGGACACGGGTTCCAGAATGGCATCCAGGGCAAACACCACGTCCTCCCGGGGGATGTCCAGCAGGTGGGCAATCTCCTCCACGGAGGGCTCCTTCTGGTGCTGGGCCATGTAGTGCTCCTTGGCCTGGAGCACCTTATAGGCCGTGTCCCGCATGGCCCGGGACACCCGCATGGTGCTGTTGTCCCGGAGATAGCGGCGGATCTCCCCTACGATCATGGGTACCCCATAGGTGGAGAACTTCACGTTGAGGTCGGTATTGAAGTTGTCGATGGCTTTGATCAGGCCAATGCACCCCACCTGGAACAGGTCGTCGGCGTTTTCGCCCCGGTTGGTAAAGCGCTGGATGACGGACAGCACCAGACGCAGATTCCCTGCAATGAGCTCTTCCCTGGCCTGCTGGTCGCCCTCCTTGGCCCGGAGCAGCAGGGCCTGGGTCTCGTCGCTTTTCAAAACCTTCAGCTTGGACGTATTGACCCCGCAGATCTCCACCTTGTGCTGCATAACAAAAAACCTCCCGCCCGGTGATACTGTACTTCCAGTATCTCCCGGGCGGGTGCTTTCATACGGAGCGGCAGGCAGGGAAATTTTTTATCGTGTGACCGGGTTCGATGGATTTTTTCACCCGGCGGAGTATTGCGGCCTTTGGCTGGATTCTGTGTGGGAACGCCCGGAGCAGCGTTGCCTTTTCGACGTTTTTATGCTATACTTCCCTTAGAAAAGGCGGCAGGAAGGTCTTCTCTGCCGCAAAACCCATCCGTTGGGAGGAATGGACGATGAAAAAAACCTGCGCGCGGCTTGGCCGCTCCCTGCTTGCCGCGGCTTTGCTGCTCAGCCTCACCCCCGCCGCCTTTGCCATAGGTGTGGAATCAAAGTCGCCGGACGACTTTGTGGACCTGGACCCCAATGCCTGGTATGCTCCGGCGGCCTCCTATACCCTGGAACACGGCATTCTGTCCGGCACCGGGCCAGACACCTTCTCACCGGAGGACACCCTCACCCGGGCCATGGCCGTCCAGATGGTCTACGCCATGGATGGCAAGCCCAATGTGGGTTCCCACACCTACGGGGATGTGGCCTATGACGCCTGGTACGACGATGCGGTGGCCTGGGCCGCCTCCAAGAACATCATGTACGGCTATCAGGAGGGCCGCTTCTTCCCGGACGATCCCATCACCCGGGAGCAGCTGTCCCTGATCCTCTTCAATTACGCCAAGCTGTACCACTATAACACCATGACCCGCAGCGACCTGTCCAGCTTTGCCGACGGGGACACCACCTCCGACTGGGCGAAAACCTCCATGTCCTGGGCGGTGGCCTCGGGCCTGATGTCCGGCCGGGAAGGAAACATGCTCCATCCCGGCAGCTGCGCCAGCCGGGCGGAAATTGCTCAGATCATGACCAACTTCTGCCTCAACGTAATTCACTGATCTACGCCATCCCTCATCATCAAACGCCCCCGGCCTGCGCTGCAGGCCGGGGGCGTTTCGTTTTCTTATGTCCTGTTAGCCCTGGGTCTCAAAGAGGCGGCTGTCCAGATTCTCCTCGTCCATGACGACGATCCCTGCCTCCCGCAGGAGCTTGGCCGTTACGCCCCAGCCGGGGACCAGGGTATGGGTAAAGGTGCCGTCGTAGACCTCCCCGCTTCCGCAGGAGGGGGAGCGGGCCTTGAGCACCGCCAGGGTGCAGCCGTTCTCCCGGGCAATTTCCAGAGCCCTCCTGGCTCCGGCCAGATAGGCCTCGGTCACGTCCTCCCCGTCCTCGTTGATCACCCGGCCGTCGGGCTGGAGCTCCGCCGGAGCCCGGGGCACATCCAGCCCGCCCAGCACCTCGGGACAGACGGGAACCAGGTTGTGCCCCGCCCGGTGCAGCTCGATGACCTGCCGGTCCAGGCGGCTGCATCCGTCGTAGCGGCAGGGCTCGCCCAGAAAGCAGTGGCTGATGAGTATGTTCATGGTAACCTCTCCCCTTCTTGGATGATTACAGCACAATGGCCCGCCGTGGGGCGGGCCATTGACGTTCTACCTGTGCGCTGGCACTCAGTGGGTCAGATAGTACTTGACCAGGGTCTGAAGCAGCTCGTCCCGGTCAACCTTGCGGATGAGGGCCCGGGCGTTGTTGTGGTTGGTGATATAGGTGGGGTCCTCGGAGAGAATGTAGCCCACAATCTGATTGATGGGGTTATATCCCTTCTCCTGCAAGGCCTGATACACCGTGGAGAGGATCGCTTTGATCTCCAGATCCCGCTGATCTCCCAGGCTGAATTTCCGCGTAAAATCCATATCCGCCATAAATACACCTCCCAAACAAAGAATCAAAACTTGGGTTTAGTCTACTCCAAAAGGCGGGGACTGTAAAGAGGTTCCAGGAAAATTTAATATAAATGAAATAATTCCTTAAAGTGTTTCCTCTTCTGCCCGGTCCAGGGCCTCCTCCACATCAAAGGGAGGCGCGTCGTCCGACCCCGCCGCAGGAGCTCCACCGGCTGGAGCCGGGCCGCCGCCCTGGCGGTACTTCATTTCCTGCCACTGCTCCTTGGTAATGAGCAGCTGCCGGGGCTTGCTGCCCTCAAAGGGGCCCACGATGCCCTTCTCCTCCAGCTGGTCCACCAGCCGGGCCGCCCGGGCATAACCCAGCTTCAGCCGCCGCTGGAGCATGGAGACCGAGGCCTGTCCCGTCTCCACCACCACCTCGGCGGCGGCGTCGATGAGCTCGTCAAACTCGCTGTCCACGTCCTCGGGGGCAGAACCGCCCACGCCCTTGGAGCCCTTCTCCTTCTCGGCGGCGTTATGCTCGATCTCCTCCATGACCGCATCGTCATACTGGGCCGAGCCGCTGTTTTTCTTCACGAAGTCCACCACCGAGGCCACCTCTCCATCGGAGATAAAGCAGCCCTGGACCCGGGTAGGCTTGCCGCTGCCCAGGGGGGCAAAGAGCATGTCGCCCCGGCCCACCAGCTTCTCCGCGCCCTGGGTGTCCAGGATGATCCGGGACTCCATGGCGGAGGCCACCGCAAAGGCGATGCGGCTGGGGATGTTGGCCTTCATGAGGCCCGTAATCACGTCGGCAGAGGGACGCTGAGTGGCGATGACCAGGTGCATACCGGCGGCACGGCCCATCTGGGCCACCCGGCAGATGGATTCCTCCACCTCCTTGGCCGCCACCAGCATCAGGTCGGCCAGCTCGTCGATGACCACCAC
>CAUFAM010000180.1 GCA_959022875.1 uncultured Oscillospiraceae bacterium
GCTCGGCTCCCAGGCTGTTGTAAAACGCTTGGATGGTGTGGGCGTTCAACGCCTCCAGCTTCACAGAGCCCAGGGCGGGCTTGATGTGGTTTCTGATCTGGTCGCTGTAGGAACGCACGGTAAAGGGCTTTACCCCGCCCAGGTAGTCCGCCGACCAAATATCCAGCCATTGACCCACAGTCATCTTGCAGGGCTCCTTGTATGTACCGGCATCCAGCGCGGCGGTGAGCTGGGCCAGCTTCTTTCTCACCTCCTGCTGTGTGGCTCCGTAGACTGACCGCTGCACCTGCTTCCCGGTACCCGGATCTCGGCCTACAGTATATCGGGCCTCCCACCGCCCATCCTTTCGCTGGCGGATTGTCCCGGCCCCCTGGGCCGCTCTTGTGTTGCTCTTTCTAGGCATTGAAAATCCCTCCGTGAATGTGATATGATGAAGGGGCAGTAGGCCATACAAGTTTACTGCTCCTATGTGGCCGTCCTCGGTGTTCCAGCACCGGGGGCGGCAATTTTTATGCGCTACTATCGTTCATTAAATACATTTAATACAATAAATTCCGATGAATCAAACGGCTTGCTATGCTCTGAAATCTACATTCCCGGCCAGAATAGCCAGGAACTCCACCGCTTTCCTTTTCCCTTCCAGATTGAGTCCCGCATAATACCGGCGCAGGTTGGAATCTAAGGCCCTGAGTGTGGCCGCCTCTGCCGCATCCTCGCCCAAGCCGTCCATTTCCTCCTCTGTAGGATTGAAGTGCCCCCGCTCGTTGCTGTTTCCCATAAGGTACTCAGGCCGAACATCGAATAGGCCACACAGTTCCATGAGTGCTTCAAAGTTTGGGGTTGTACGCTCATTTTCCCACTGGCTCACAGCAGTCTGGTGAACTTCGAGCATATCGGCGAGTTCTTGCTGGCTCCAGTCCTTTTCCTTTCGCAGTTGTGCAATTCTGTTCAATCTGGTTCGCCTCCTTTCCGTTATGATAGTATCAAAACTATTATTTGTCAATAGACTATTGACAAATATGTGAGTTGCTATTATCATATTAGTAAATCTATTAAACGAGGTGAACTATATGGAAAAGCTGACAATGACCGTAGAGGAGGCCGGTAAGGTGCTGGGGATCTCCAGGCCCACGGCGTATAAGCTGGTACAGCGGGCGGACTTCCCCGTGGTGCGTGTGGGCCACCGTCTGCTGGTATCAACGGAGGGCCTGCGGGAGTGGGTGAAGAAAGAGGCCGGGGTGACTGAGTCGTGATACATAACCGGCCCTTGACGGTCTACACGACCAACACCAGGCGGGCCAACGTCTACCAGTCAGCGCCCCAGGATATCGGGCAGTTCTTTGAGCGGCTGCGCAGCTCCCAGGCGATCCCGTTCAGCCATGATAGCTACATGGCCCTGTCGAAGGGCCAGCAAGACGATTTGAAGGATGTGGGCGGCTTTGTCCTGGGGGAGTTGCGCGGCGGCCGGAGAAAGGCCGGGGCCGTGCTCTCCAGGTGTGCCGCTGTGCTGGATGCGGACACCCTGGGGCCGGGAGAGACGGACGGCGTGGTGCGGCGGATGGAGGCCCTGGGGTGCTGCTACTGCATTTACTCCACCGCCAAGCACAGCCCAGATGCCCCCCGCCTGCGGATAGTGATCCCGTTCTCGGAGGATATAACCGCCGATGAGTACGAACCGGTTACCCGCCTGCTCTGCCAGATGATACAGCCGGAAATGACTTGGTTCGACCCCTCCACCGCCGAGCCGTCCCGCATGATGTATTATCCCGCCCACTGCCAGGATATCGCCCCGGTGTACTATGCAGGGGACAAGCCCCTCCTGGATGCCCGTGTGCTGCTCTCCCGGCTCCAAGACTGGCAGGACGTGACCTCCTGGCCGAGATTCCCACAGGAACAGACCCCCGCACGTCTGGCGGCCAAGCAGGGAGACCCGGAGACCAAACACGGCGTTGTGGGCGCCTTCTGCCGTGTGTACGACGTGCCCGCGGCGATGGACAAGTTCCTGCCCGGCGTCTACGAGGAGACCGACACCCCGGGGCGCTACACCTTCACCGGCGGCTCCACCACTGGCGGCGCAGTGCTCTACGACGGGGGGAAGTTCCTCTACTCCCACCATGCCACCGACCCCTGCGGCGGGAAGCTGGTCAACGCCTTCGACCTGGTGCGGCTGCACTGCTTCGGAGACAAGGACGATGAGGCGGCCCACGGAGCACGGGGGAATGGATTGCCGAGCTATGGGGCCATGTGTGAACTGGCCGTGGCGGATGAAGCTGTGTCAGCTTTGCTCGACCAGGAGAAACAGGCGGAAATCGCGGAGGCGTTTTCACCCGTGGGAGGCGCGCCCGTAGACGCTTCATGGCTGCATGGCCTCAAACGGAACAGCAAGGGGGGCTTCGAGCACACATCGGCCAACGTTGCCCACGTCTTGGAAAATGATCCAATGCTGAAAGGCCGGCTTTACTATGACAGTTTTGCGGAGCAAATGCTCGGGGTCTCCCCTCTCCCCTGGGGGCGGCATCAACAGGAAAACGGTGTGTTTGAGTGGAGGGACGCGGACGACGATGGCCTGGGGATTTACCTGGAGCGGGTCTTGGGATTCCGAGCTCCGGCGGTATTCAAAAGCGTGTTGTCTGATTGCATGGCCCGCCAAGCCTTCAACCCGGTGACAAATTACCTGAACGGGCTGGCCTGGGATGGTATACCCCGGCTGGATACCCTTTTCATCGACTACCTGGGGGCGGACGATACCCCGTACACCCGGGCCGTAACCCGGAAATCTTTCGTGGCCGCCGTGGCGAGAGCGTATGATCCGGGGGTGAAGTATGACACAATGCCCGTCCTGTCTGGCCCAACGGGGGGAGGGTAAAGTACATTGTTGGATGTCATGGGCGGTATCTGGTGCACAGATTCCATCAAGAGCTTCGAGGGGAAAGAAGCCGCTGAAATGCTTCAGGGCGCGTGGCTTGTGGAGATCGCGGAGCTGCACGCCTTTGAGAAGTCAGGGGTGGAGCGGATCAAGCAGTTCATCTCCGCGCGGGGTGACCGATTCCGGGCCGCCTATGGACGCAGGGCGGTGACCCACATGAGGACGTGCGTTTTCTTCGGAACGACAAACCTGCGCCACTTTTTGAAAGACCCCACCGGGGGACGGCGGTTCTGGCCGGTTTACGCATGGGATAGGAAACCGAGCAAGTCGGCGCTTTTAGATCTCCCACAAGAGCGCGACCAAGCATGGGCGGAGGCCGTAGCGCGGTGGAAAGCGGGTGAGCGCCTAGTCTTGGACGGGAAAGCAGCGGAGGAAGCAAAGGAGCTCCAGGAGTTCGCCCGAGAAGCGCACCCGTGGGAGGACATGATCCGGAGCTTTTTGGAGAAGCCCATCCCCACGGATTGGAAAGACTGGGGCTTGGTACAGCGGAGAATGTTTTGGAACGGCGGAGCGGTTGGAGATCTGGAGCTCGTACCCAGGAAAAGGGTGTGTGCGATGGAAATCTGGTGTGAACTGCTCGACGGTCAATCCAAAGAACTCACATCGGAAAAATCCAGGGCTATCAACACAATCCTGGAGAACACCCCGGGGTGGGAGCGTCTCACACGTTTGAAATACTTTGGGCCGCATGGGCGGCAACGTGGGTTCTACAACACCGGCTTCCCTCCGGATTCTCTGTAGGTTATGGAACAATGGAACGAATAGAACAAAGATATATAGAGAGA
>CAUFAM010000181.1 GCA_959022875.1 uncultured Oscillospiraceae bacterium
CCCGGGCCGCCTGGGCCACCGCGTGGGCCACTGCGGGCACCACACGGGGGTCAAAGGGCTTGGGGATGATATTCTCCTCCGACAGCTCCTCCTCCCCGATCAGGCCGGCCAGGGCCCGGGCGGCGGCCATCTTCATCTCCTCGTTGATGTCGCTGGCCCGCACATCCAGCGCGCCCCGGAAGATGCCCGGGAAGGCCAGAACGTTGTTGATCTGGTTGGGGTAGTCGCTGCGGCCAGTGGACACCACCCGGGCTCCGCCCGCCTTGGCATCCTCGGGGAAGATCTCCGGGGTGGGGTTGGCGCAGGCAAAAACAATGGCGTCCTTGTTCATGGTCTTCACCATCTCGGTGGTCACCAGGTTGGGGGCGGACACACCGATGAACACATCGGCCCCCACCAGCATGTCAGCCAGGGTGCCCTTGCGCTTTTCCAGATTGGTGCGCTTGGCAATCTCCTGCTGGGCCCAGTTCATCTCCGGGTTGCCGTCGTACAGGGCTCCGAACTTGTCACACAGGGTGATGTCTTTAAAGCCAGCCTCCAGCAGCAGCTTGGTGATGGAAATGGCCGCGGAGCCCGCGCCGGAGAAGACCACCCGGACCTCCTCCTTCTTCTTCCCCACCACCTTCAGGGCGTTGGTCAGACCGGCCAGGGCGATGATGGCGGTGCCGTGCTGGTCGTCGTGGAAGACGGGGATGTCGCACATCTCTTTTAAGCGCCGCTCAATTTCAAAGCACCGGGGGGCGGCAATGTCCTCCAGGTTGATGCCGCCGAAGGAGCCGGAAATGTTATACACCGTCTGGACAAACTCGTCCACGTCCTTGGTCTTCACGCACAGAGGGAAGGCATCTACGTCGGCAAAGCGCTTGAAGAGCACGCACTTGCCCTCCATAACCGGCATACCGGCCTCGGGGCCGATGTCACCCAGGCCCAAAATAGCCGTGCCGTCGGTGATGACGGCCACCAGATTGTGGCGGCGGGTGAGCTTATAGCTCTTGTCCGGGTCCTTCTGGATCTCCAGGCAGGGCTGGGCCACTCCGGGGGTGTAGGCCAGGGACAGCTCCTCCTTGTTTCCGGCCGGGACGGTGGCCACCACTTCAATCTTCCCCTTCCACTGTCCGTGGAGGCGAAGGCTTTCCTTTGCGTAATCCATAGTCATTTCCTCACTTATTCTCCGGCAAAGCCCGCTTTGCCCAATTTGTTGTCAAACCTATTATACCGGTTCCTGGGCAAAAGGCAATGGCCGGAAGAAACTTTTTCCATTGCCCTTTCCGGCTCCAAAATTACAATTTTTACAAAACCAATTCTGATTTAGTTGACCAAACTGTGATTATCT
This sequence comes from uncultured Oscillospiraceae bacterium, assembly GCA_959022875.1. Lineage (GTDB taxonomy): Bacteria > Bacillota > Clostridia > Oscillospirales > Oscillospiraceae > Lawsonibacter. The sequence goes on from CAUFAM010000181.1 coordinate 1,334, forward strand.
GCTAAAATGGCAGGCAGTCTCCTCTGTTTTTCAGCGGAGCGAATGGGAATCGGACACGAACAAAAGAGGAGGATACTATGGAACATCATCACAGAGGACACTGGGGCAGCAACCTGGGGTTCCTCATGGCCACGGTGGGCGCTGCCGTGGGTCTTGGAAATATCTGGGCCTTCCCCTACAAAATGGGCATGAACGGAGGCTTTGCCTTTCTGGTGGTCTATCTCGCTCTGGCCGTTTTGATTGGCTTTCCCATCATGCTCACCGAGCTGTCCATCGGCCGTAAGGTGGGCAAAAGCGTCCTGGTAAGCTATCAGACCGTGGGCGGCGGCTTCGGCGCATTTATCGGTTTTCTGGCCATGCTGTCCCCCTTCCTGATTTTGAGCTTTTACACGGTGCTGGGCGCCTACTGCGTACAGTATGTGTGCCTCAATTTTGCGGAGCTGGTGGGACTGTTTCAGCTGTCGGGGGTGTCCGGGGCGGAGTCCTTCGCTGATATGCTCACCAACCAGCCTATGGCCATTCTCTTCACCTTCCTGTTTATTGCCGCCTGCTTTTTGATTATCCGCGGCGGCATCAAGGACGGCATTGAGAAATTCAACAAGGTGGGTATGCCTGCCCTGGCCATTATGCTTGTCATCGTCATTGTCCGGGCGGTCACCCTCCCGGGAGCAGGCGAGGGCCTGAAGTTTATGTTCGCCCCCAACTTTACCGCCTTCCAGACCCCCAAGGGGTTCCTCTCCGTCCTCTCCGCCGCCGGAGGCCAGGTGTTCTTCTCCCTGTCCCTGGCCATGGGCATTACGGTGACCTACGGCTCTTACCTGCGCAAGGAAGAGAGCCTGGTGAAAAATTCGCTGATTATCATTATCTCCGACACCTGTGTGGCCATCATGGCCGGTCTGGCTGTGCTGCCCGCCGCCTTTGCCTTGGGTGGGAAAAATGCTTAGCTGTCCTGGCCCAAGCTTCTGTTCATTACCCTTCAGGATGTGTTTAACTCCATGGGTGCCCTGGGGCCGCTGTTTGGCATTCTCTTCTACATGTTCGTCACCCTGGCGGCCATCACCTCTGCCATCGCTCTCATCGAGGTGCTGGTCACCTTCATCCTGGATCACCGGGCCGCCAAGGGGCAGCCCGCCGCCCGGAGCAAGGTGGTGCTGGTGGTGTGCCTGCTGGTGCTTGTGGAGGCCATTCTGGTGGCCATGGACGGTCTGGGTTCCAACGGGCTGTGGATCCCCTTCCATGATACCGGCATGAACCTGGGCGCCTCCTGGCTGGACTTTATGGACTTCATCTCCGAAGGCATTGCCATGCCTCTGGGCTCTCTGCTGATGATCTTCCTGGTATGGAAGATCCGGCCCAAAACCATCCGCGACGAGGTGATGGCGGCAGGCCACTCCTTCTCCAACGGCCTTTATACGTTTTATAAAGTCTGCATCTATGTAATTGCTCCCCTTGGCATGCTTATGGTGCTCTTTGGACAGCTTCAGAGCTTCTTTACCGTCTCCTGATCCACCATAACAAACTGGCCGGTGCCCAATCGGGCACCGGCCTTACTGTTTTTTATTTGGAATTGCGGTATTCCCGGGCCTGCCGGAGGAGATCCTCCGCACTCTTGACCAGCGCCGGGGTCAGTGCCGCGCCGCCGATGAGGCGGGCCAGCTCCTCCACCCTGCCCTGCTGATCCAGCCGCTCCACCCGGGTATAGGTGCGCCCGTCCCGCTCTCCCTTCTCCACGGAAAAGTGGGTGTCGGCCATGGCGGCAATCTGGGGCAGGTGGGTAACGCACAGCACCTGCTTGCTTCCGGCCACATCGGCCATCTTCTCGGCCACCTTTTGGGCCGCCCGGCCGGACACGCCGGTGTCCACCTCGTCAAAAATCAGGCTGCCGATCCCATCGTCCTGGGCCAGGACGTTTTTCAGGGCCAGCATAATCCGGGCCAGCTCACCGCCGGAGGCCACCTTCTGGATAGGTTTCAGGGCTTCGCCCAGGTTGGCAGACATAAGAAACTGCACCTGATCCAGCCCCGTCTCATCCATTCCATCCTGGGCGGAAAGGGGCTCAAATTCCGTCTCAAAGCGCACCTTAGGCATGTCCAGCTGCCGCAGCTCCTCTTGAATCCGGACCTGAAGCTCGGCCGCAGCGGCCTTTCGGGCCTGGGACAGCTCCTCTCCCAGGGCTTTCGCCCTCTCTTTTGCTTTCTGAAGCTGGGCTTCCAGAAGCTGAATGGTGTCGTCGGCATCCTGAATGCGGCTCAGCTCCTCCCGGCAACGCTCCAAAAAGGAAAGCATGTCCTCCACCGTGGGGCCGTACTTCTTTTTCAGCCGGTAGATCACATCC
>CAUFAM010000182.1 GCA_959022875.1 uncultured Oscillospiraceae bacterium
CAGCCCGAAGATCAAGGAAGCAATGGACGATGCGTTTTACACCCTGCTGCGCAGCGTGCTGCCCATGCTCAACAGCGACGAGGGCCGTGAGCGTTTTCTGCACGACTTAGGCCGCCTGACCAAATGGGCACAGGTCATGCCTCGGGATCTGAAAAACGACGAACCCTGGACCAAGGAGCAGCTCCATGCCATGATGCTCGGTCCCCAGGAGATGGACGATCCCCGGTTTGGGGCCTACATGGATGCCTTCTATGAGGAATATGTGGGCGGTGCGGAAGACCCCACCTTCTCCTTCTACAATGAGCTGTTCACCGGAGAAGAGGACCTGAGCAAGATCGACTGGATGTCCGTGTGGGACTCCCTCAAGTCCAACTATGAGAGCTGGCTCAAGCACGAGTATGAAGAGGATGAGTGGCTCAAGGGTGAGAAAAATCCCTGATCCGGCCGCTACGGTTTAAACGCGAACGAACAAGGCCCCTCCGCCTGGCGGAGGGGCCTTGTTTGATAAACCTTATTCCACGGTGACGCTCTTGGCCAGATTCCGGGGCTTGTCGATGTCGCAGCCGCGCATAAGGGCCGCTCCCATGGACCAAAGGCCCACGGGGCCCCGAAAGATTGAAATCCTCGGGCCAAATGAATTGGCCCTGCGGAAATTCTCCGCTGCGCTGCGAATTTACGCGCCAAAAGGCGCGGTTATGTGGCCCTGGAAGAAGCTTATTCTACGGTAACGCTCTTGGCCAGATTCCGGGGTTTGTCGATGTCGCAGCCGCGCATAAGGGCCACATAGTAGGCAAACAGCTGCAGGGGGACTACGCTCAGACAGGGGAGAACCAGTTCCCGGGCATCCGGGATGGTCATGACCGCGTTGGCGGTTCCCTCCATCTCCTTGCGGCAGCTTTCTGTGGTCAGAGCCAGCACATCTGCGCCCCGGGATTTGACCTCCACCACGTTGCTCATGGCCTTTTGGAACAGACGCTTGCAGGTGCCCAGAGCCACCACCAGAGTGCCAGGCTCAATAAGGCTGATGGTGCCGTGCTTCAGCTCGCCGGAGGCGTAGGCCTCGGAGTGGATGTAGGAAATCTCTTTCAGCTTCAGAGAGCCCTCCAGGCCCATGGCGTAGTCGATGTTCCGGCCGATGAAGAAGACGCTGTCGTGATTGAAGTACTGAGAAGCGAAGTACTGAATGTCGTCCTTCTGGGACAGCACCTGCTCCACCTGGTCAGGCATGCGCAGCAGATCCTCCAGACAGCCCTTGTACTCCTCGTCTTCCACGGTGCCCAAAACCCGGGCAAAATAGAGGGCCAGCAGGCAGATGACCGCCAGCTGAGTGGAGTATGCCTTGGTGGTAGCCACGGCGATCTCCGGGCCGGCCCAGGTGTAGAGCACCTGATCAGACTCCCGGGCAATGGAGCTGCCCACCACATTGACAATGGACAGGACTTTGCCGCCCAGACGCCGGGCCTCCCGCAAAGCGGCCATGGTGTCCAGCGTCTCGCCGGACTGGCTGATCACCACCACCAGGGTGTGCTCGTTGACGATGGGGTCCATATACCGGAACTCCGAGGCCAGGGCCACCTCCACCGGCTTGCGGGTGAGCTTTTCCAGCTGATATTTGCCCACCATGCCCACGTGGTAGCTGGAGCCGCAGGCGACAATATAGATTTTCTGAAGGTCACGGATGTACTCGTCGGTCAGATGGAAGTCCTCGAAGATGACCTCGCCCCCGCGGATCCGGGGCGAGATGCACCGGCGCAGGGCCTGAGGCTGCTCCATGATCTCCTTGAACATGAAGTGCTCATAGCCGCCCTTTTCCGCCGCGTCCATCTCCCAGTCCACCTGGACAATTTCCTTGGTGATGGGCTGCAGCAGGTGGTTATAACACTGGATGCCGTCCCGGGTGAGAACAGCCAGCTCCCCGTCCTCCATATAGCTCACCTTCCGGGTGTGGCGGAGAATGGCGGTGACGTCGCTGGCCAGGAAGGAGCAGCCCTCCCCGTAACCCAGGATCAGGGGGCTGTCCTTGCGTACGGCAATCAGCTCATCGGGGCAGTCGTCGCACAAAATGCCCAGGGCATAGGCCCCCTGGATGCGGTGGAGCACCCGCCCCACGGCGGAGAGGAGATCCCCGTCATAGAAGTACTCGATGAGCTGGGCGATGACCTCAGTGTCCGTCTCAGAGGTAAAGGGGATGCCCTGACTCATGAGAAAGGACTTGAGCTCGGCATAGTTTTCAATGATGCCGTTGTGGACCACGGCGATTTTTCCGCTGCGGCTGACCTGGGGGTGGGAGTTTACGTCGCTGGGGGCCCCGTGGGTGGCCCAGCGGGTATGGCCGATGCCTACGGTGCCCTGAAGATCGGCGCCCCCGTGAATCTGGTCGGAAAGGACCTGCAGCCGGCCTTTTGCCTTGTGCACGGACAGAGCGCCCAGGGCGCTGTCGTACACAGCTACGCCTGCGGAGTCATAGCCCCGGTATTCCAGCCGGGACAGCCCATCCAGCAAAATGGGGGCAGCCTGCTCCAGTCCAACATAACCTACAATTCCACACATATTCAATTTCCTCCTGAAACAATACGGGAGGACAAACTCGCAGCCATTTGACCTCGTAACCCGGTCACAGCCCCTCTGTTTTGCGGTCGCCCGCATATTTGTAGGCTGTGTACGCGCCCGGGCCGGGCGCGGAGGGGCATCCGCCGAAGACTTCGATACTCCCCTCTCCTCGTCGTCCCGCTCTCAGGCGGGCGCTGGCGCTTTGTGATGGGTGACCCCATGGCCTCCTTTCCTTCTGCGAAAACGGGCGGGCGGACCCTCCGCCGCTGACTTCCCGTTTGGGTGGTATTATAAAGCCTTCGTTCTCCGGAGTAAAGAAAAAAATAGCGGCGAGAAAAAATTTACAAATAAAATCCGTTGACAAGGAGGGGGGATGGTGCTATATTGGCCATAAGATTTTTCCACGCTAAAGGAGAAACATTTCAATGAACCTGTTTGCAGCTCGCTTTTTTGCTTACTTTTACTTTTTTAGCTTCAGTGCTAACAAGGTAAAAGTGCTTTTTGCTGCATAGAAGGTTTGATGGTCCCGGTTTTGGGATCTTCATAAAGCGAATCAGGCCTGCGGTGAAAACACTTCACCGCAGGCCTTTTTGTTTGCGTTTTGGAGGGATTACACATGAGTACAGCCATTCTGGAAGCTGCCGGCCTGGCCGGAACCGTCCTGGTGCCGCCCAGCAAGAGCGCGGCCCACCGCGCTCTCATTGCCTCGGCCCTGGCGGGGGGAGGCAGGGTGGAAAACCTGGGGGATTCCCAGGACCTGCGTGCCACCCGCTCCTGTCTGGAGCTGTTGATGGCCAAGGGGGAGCAGATGCCCCTGCTGGACTGTGGGGAGTCGGGCTCCACGCTCCGCTTTCTCATTCCCGTCGCCGCTGCGGTACGAGGGGGCGGGAGCTTTACCGGCCGTGGACGGCTGATGGAGCGGCCCCTTGGCCCCTATGAACAGCTTTTCCGGGAACGGGGACTGAGCTGGGAGCGGTCAGGGGATGTGCTGACGGTGAAAGGGCGTCTGCCCGCGGGAGAATACCACCTCCCGGGGGACGTGTCCAGCCAGTTTGTTACCGGGCTGCTGCTGGCGCTGCCCCTGGTGGAGGGAGA
>CAUFAM010000183.1 GCA_959022875.1 uncultured Oscillospiraceae bacterium
CCAGCTCCCGATAGCCCTCCGCCGCCAGCCGGGCGGCCTGCTCCCCGGCCTGCTCCAGGGGCAGGGAGCGCACCCGGCCCCGGGCATAGGGGATGATGCAGTAGGAGCAGAAGTTGACGCAGCCGTCCTCCACCTTCAGCATGGCCCGGGTGCGGCCCTCCAGCCCTCCGGCGGGGAGAACCTCAAAGACCCGGCGCTCAAAGGCGTTGTCCAGGGCGGTGATGGGCTGGCGCTCCTGCCAGGTGCGCTCCAGCAGCTCCACAAAGCCCTGCCGGTCCCCGGTACCGGACACCAGGTCGATGGACAGCCCCTCCATGTCCTGGGGGTGGGTCTGGGGGTAGCAGCCGCACACGGCGATGATGGCGTCGGGGGCGGTTTTCCGGGTGCGGCGGATGACCTGACGGGACTTCTTGTCACTGACGGCGGTGACGGTGCAGGTGTTGATGATATAGGCGTCGGCGCTCTCCTCAAAGGGAACCAGGGTGTGCCCCCGGCCGCAGAGCAGCTGCTCCAGGGCCTGGGTCTCATACTGGTTCACCTTGCAGCCCAGGGTGTAAAAAGCGACCTTCATGGTGCCACCGGATGCTGGGGAACCACGGCGCAGAAGACCAGATCCTCATCGCTGTCGTTGATGAGGCTGTGGCTGTGGCCCATGGGGCAGTAGTGGCAGACACCGGCGTGGACGGGCTCATATTCCCCGTCGTACAGGGCCTTGCCCTTGCCGGAGAGGATGAAGATAATTTCGCTGTTGCCCTCGTGGGTGTGCAGGCCGATGGAGCTGCCCGGGGCCAGGCGGCCGGAGAGAATCTTGTTGTGCTCGTCCTGAACCACTTTGTTGAAAAACGTGCCCTCGCCGCCCTTAAAGCTCTGGTGGGCCTGCTCTTCCATGGTGTCAAAGGGAATGATCATGGCTGTGTTCCTCCTTTGTATCTTGTGCCGGAGGGGAATCCGGCGTTTTCAAATCGTCGGGGAGCAGCTCCATAAGCTGCTCTCGGGTGGGCTTTTCCAGCTGGGCCACCCGGTCGGACTGGCGGGCAACGGCCTTTTCAAAAAGATTGCGCACATCCCGGGCGTTGCCGAAATTTTCATCCCGGCTGGCGTAGAGGGCCTGGAGCTGCTGCTCCATAAGCCCGTCGGCATCCGGAGACAGGGCGTAGCCGTTCTTTTGGCACATGGAACGGAAAATGTCCATAAGCTGCTTGCCGTCGTAGTCCTCAAAGAAAAAGTACTTGTTGAACCGGGACTCCAGGCCGGGGTTGGAGTGAATAAAGGCCTCCATGGGGCCGGTGTACCCGGCCACGATGACAATGAGGTCCTTGCGGTGGTCCTCCATGTTTTTCAGCAGTACCTCAATGGCCTCGTGGCCGAAGTCGTTGGCGCTCTCAGCGTTGACCAGGGCGTAGGCCTCGTCAATGAACAGTACGCCCCCGATGGCCTTCTGCACGGCCTCCTGGCTTTTGAGGGCCGTCTGCCCCACAAAGCCGGCCACCAGGCCGGATCGGTCCACCTCAATGAGCTGTCCCTGGGACAGCACCCCAATGGCGTGGTAGATTTTGGCCAGCAGCCGGGCCACGGTGGTCTTGCCCGTGCCGGGGTTGCCCAGAAAGACCAGGTGGAGGGACATAGGGGGCACGGGCAGGCCCGCCTCCTCCCGGAGCTTTCGCACCTTTACCAGGTTGATGAGGCTCTTCACGTCCTGCTTGACCTTCTCCAGGCCGCACAGGCTGTCCAGCTCCGCCAAAAGCTCCTCCAGGGTGGGCTCCTCCTTCTGGGCGGGAGGCTCCGACGGCTGGGACTTGGGGTTTTCTTGGGGCTTGGGGGCGGTTGGAGTGGCTGGAGCCGGGGCGGAGACAAAGGGATCCGCTTTCAGGGCGGGACGCTCCCCTTTCAGCCCGTCCTGGTTACACAGGGACAGGAGGGTGTCGCTGCAGGCGTTGACAAACCCCGCCTCCTGCTCGCTGACCACCCCGTCCACCGCCGCGAACAGCAGGAGGATGAGAGTCAGCTGGTCGGTAAAGCGCCGGGCCAGGCAGGTGCCCCGCATGCGGTCATACCGCCGCAGATCCTGAAAAAAGGACGGGGGCTGAAAGAGGTCAAAATTGGCCACCCCCGTGGCTACCTCCCAATAAAGGGCGGAGGGAACCGGGTTGCCCTGGGACCAGATGGCGTTATAGTACTCCACATGAAGGGGCGTGATGGAACTGGCGTTGTCCGCCTGCCACACCCCCAGGGCGTACTGGCGCATATACCCGTCAATCTGGCGGCTGAAGCTCATGCGCAGAGCCGGGTCGGGGATCAGCTTTCGAAAGGCCACGGTGGCCTCGCTGTACTGCTTGTGGACCTCGCTGGGGGTCATGGGTTCGCCCATGGTGTCCGCCTCCTCCCTGGGATATTTGACCGTATCATTATATAAAAAAGAGAAATGCGGGTCAAGGGAAGAAGGAAAGTTTACATAAAGATGTAAACTTTTTGTTATTTCGACTTTTTCCGTTGACGGGACAACAAAATCCCTGTAAAATATCTAGAGTATATCCAAAAGCAATATGGAGGAACCGATTATGGCAGATAAGCAGAATTCGTCCCCCCGCGACAGCAGCACAAAAAAGGCGCCCCCCCGGCGCAATGATGTGATCCGCTGTGAAAACTGCGGCGAGGACTATGCCATCACCTATAAGCGCTGCCCCTTCTGTGATGAGCGCCCCGGCCGGGCCGGGGGAATTGTATCCGGCGGCCGGCGGGTGGCCAACACCCGCGGCGGTGGCTATGGCAAACCCATCAACCCCATTCAGGTGGCGGGGCTGATTATTTCCCTGATCGTCATTATTGCCGCCCTGGTGATCGTCTTCCGCTTTATCAGCGGTCCCCTTCTGGGGAATAAGGGCAGTGCCAGCTCCGGGCAAAGCTCCGTGAGCACCAGCCAGGGCAGCGCCAGCCAGGGGGATGCCAGCCAGAGCGGCGGCCTGTCCGGCTCCGGCAGCCAGACCGGCGCCTCCTCTTCCGGCCAGAGCGGCAGCACCTCTCAGTCCGGCGGGGTGGAGGTGGAGTCCATCTCCCTGAACGGAACGGACTATACCTTGCAGTACAACGAGACCTTCACCTTTGTGGCTACGGTTACCCCCGAGGGTGTGACAGAGCCGGTGGTGTGGACCAGCAGCAACCCTGAGATCCTCACCATTGACGAGAAGGGCAATGTGAAGAACGTCAACACCGGCGGCAGCGTGGAGCGGGTCACCGTCACGGCCACTTGCGGCGGCATGCAGGCCGAGTGTGTGGTCTATTGCCGGGCCCAGAATCCCGGCAGCACCAGCTCCGGCCAGAGCGGCTCCGGCACCTCCGGCGGCAGCACCAGCACCGGGACGGTGACTTCGGGCAGCAAGGGCACCATTGTCAACGCCGACGGCGGCCTGAACATCCGCTCCGGCCCGGGTACGACCTATGAGAAGGTGGCCAGCGCCTCCAATGGTGCGGAAGTCACCATTCTGGGTGAGGAGAACGGCTGGTACAAGATCAAGTATAACAACACCGACACCGGCTATGTGTCCAAGGAGTATGTGTCGGTGAGCTGAGCATAAGCACACCGGGCGCCGGGGAACTGCAAGTTCCCCGGCGCTTTTTT
>CAUFAM010000184.1 GCA_959022875.1 uncultured Oscillospiraceae bacterium
AGGCTCCATCATGGGGCTCATCGGGGAAAATGGGGCGGGCAAGACCACCACCATCAAATGTATCTTGAACCTGATCCACCGGGACGCGGGCCAGATCACCCTCCTGGGGCAGGATAACATCTCCGGCGAAGCACTGGCCAAGGAGCACATCGGCGTGGTGCTGGATGAGTGCTACTTTCACGCCACCCTGCGCCCCCGGGACATCGACCGCATCCTCTCCCACGTATTTCCAAGCTGGGACAGCACCCTGTTTGACACATACCTGGACAAATTTCAGCTGCCCCACGGAAAATATGTCAAGGAATTTTCCCGCGGCATGAAAATGAAGCTCTCCCTGGCCGCCGCCCTGGCCCACCGGCCCAAGCTGCTCATTCTGGATGAGGCCACCGCCGGACTGGATCCGGTGGTGCGGGACGAGATTCTGGATGAGTTTTTAGCCTTTATCCAGGACGAGGACCACGCCGTCCTTATCTCCAGCCACATTACCAGCGACCTGGAGAAGGCCGCTGACTACATCACCTACCTCCACCAGGGCAAGGTGGTGCTGTCCGAGGCCAAGGACGTCATCCTGGACAGCTACGGCCGCCTGGCCTGCACTGCCAGGCAGCTGGAAACCATTGACCCTGCAGACCTGGTGCGGGTTCGGAAGGGCTCCTTTGGCTGCGAAGGGCTGATTCAGGACCGCTCCGCCTTCCAGCGGAAATACCGGGATCTGCTGGTAGAAAAAACCACGCTGGAAGACATTATGCTCTTTATGGGAAAGGGGGAAGAAGCGGTATGATGGGTCTGGTTTTAAAAGACATCCTGGTCATGCGCAAGACCATTCGCACCTACGCCATGTTCCTGCTCTTTTACCTGGTCATGACGGTGCTGGGACTGTTTACCATCTCCTTTACCACCGCCATTTTGCAGCTGATCGTCATGCTGCTGCCCATGAGCGCCTTTTCCTTTGACGAGACGGCCAAGTGGGACCGGTATGCGCTCACTTTCCCCCTGGGCCGCCGGGCGCTGGTTTCCGGGCGCTATCTTTTCGCCTTGGTCATGACGGTATTTGCCGCGCTGTGCGGCCTTCTCTCCTGCGTACTGGTGTCCATCTTTGACAGCCAGGATATGCTGCTGGAAAACATGATGACCGTGATGGTCTGCCTAAGCCTGGGCCTTCTTTACGCCGACATTCTCCTTCCCCTTTGCTATAAGATGGGGCCCGAGCGCGCCCGCCCCTACTTCTATCTGGTGATCTTTGCCCCCATTGTGCTGCTTTTTGGGGCCTATCAGCTGGGCTTCTTCTCCCCCGGCAGCCTGTCCTTCCTCTCCTCCACCCCCGACAGCACTGTGGTGAAGCTGAGTTTTCTCCTTCCTATCGTCCCTCTGGCAGGGATGTGGGTGTCCTACATGATCTCCTGCCGGATCATGGCACAAAAGGAGTTGTGAAATGAAGGCAGTTCTGCTGCTTTGGTGCGCCTGCCTGCTGGCCATCGTCCTGTCCCTGGTTCACTTTGCCTGGGTCGCCACGGCGGCAGAGCGAATTCTGACTCTGGCTGTGCTGGTGCTGGCCGAGGTGTTCGCCCTGAGAGGGCGCAGATGATTGCCCATTTACTTTCTCACGCTTTTGTGCTAAAATGTAGCCGTGTTTGAAAGGAGTGTGGGAATCATGACCGCAAAAGAAGCCATCCGGGAGCTGGAGCTTTTGAAGCAGTACTGCACCGCCAAAGCCATTCCCGCTGTGGACTACGCCATCAAGGTTTTGAAGGAAAAAGCAGAAAACGAAAAGGCATAACACAAAACGCTGCCATCCTCAACGGACGGCAGCGTTTCTTTTTATTCGTTCAGCAAGCGGACCAGATGCCGGGTAATCCGGGCGGTCAATCCCCAGATGGGATGCCCCTGCCAGGTGTAAACAGGCACATTCTCCCGCCCCGCCCTCCAGGGGTAGCTGCGGGGAATGCCCACCAGCTCATAAGGAAAGTCCTCTCCGGGGCTGGGCACCAGGGGATATTCATACTCCACGGGGCTATGCTCCAGCAGGTAAGACAGGGGCACAAGAAATGTCTCGTCTACCTCAGCCGGGTTCAGCTTCATTTTCTCCAAAGCCTCCTCCTCCACCACAGCCAGCACCGGCTGCATAAGGAAATTGGCCCGGTGGGCGATGAAGTCCAGTTGTCCCAAAAGGTGAATGTTCTCCTCCGGAATGGCCAGCTCTTCCCAGGTCTCCCGCAGGGCGCACTGCTGCGCCGTCTCCCCCGGCTCCATCTTCCCCCCAGGAAAGCACACCTCCCCCGGCTGGGTGTGCATGGTCCGGGCGCGCACTTCATACAGAAGGTACAGCCCGTCCTGTCTGCGCACCAGGGGAACCAGCACCGCAAAAAAGCGCTGGCAGTCCATCAAACCAGGGGTACGGGCGGAGACTTTTTTCTTGATCTCCTCCAGCTCCATTTCTACACCCCCAGATTCGCATAGAGCATGAAATAGAGCATGACCACACCGAACACTGCCCCCGCCAGGTAGGCAATTTCTCTGGGCCACTTCCAAAACAGCGCCATAAACAGCGCGATGATACCAAAGTGCAGCCCTACCATCACCTCGCGCGGGCGGGCAATCACATCGGGCACATTTGGATTGATGCTCACCGTCTCAGGCAGCAGCACCAGCCCCACCAGGCATCCCAGAATCCCAAGCAGAGCCAGGACATAGACAATCATCATCCGGTTTTTCTCCATCCAGTTACGCTGCTGGGGGAACCATTCCCGCTTTGCCATGGACAATACCTCCTTTTAGAAAAGGACACGCCTTGCGGCGTGTCCTGATCATCGCATTGGGTACAATATCCGCTTTATTACATCTTCTCCGGGGCAGACACACCCAGCAGGCCCAGTCCGTTGGCCAGGACGGATCGGACGGTGTCGGCCAGCTTCAGCCGGGCGGCCAGAACTTCATGCTCCTCGCCCTTGATGCGGCAGGCGTTATAGAAGCGGTGGAAGTCTCCGGCCAGAGACACCAGATAGCGGTTGATGCGGCTGGGGTCATAGTCCCGGGCAGCCAGATGGATTTCCTCGGGGAACTGAGCCAGTGCCTTAACGAGGGCCAGCTCCTCCCCAGTGGTCATCACACCGGCGTCCACAGCTCCGGCGGCGGGAACGTTCTCCCCCTCCTCCTCCAAGCGGGCGATGAGAGAGCAGATCCGGGCGTGGGCGTACTGCACATAGTACACCGGGTTCTCGCTGTCCTGACGCACCGCCAGATCCAGGTCAAAGTCCAGGGGGCTGGTGGAAGTCCGGGAATTGAAGAAGTACCGGGCGGCGTCCACATTGATCTCGTCCAGCAGGTCATGCAGGGCGATGGCCTTGCCCGAACGCTTGGACATCCGCACAGGCTTTCCGTCCTGCATGAGGTTCACCAGCTGCATGAGCACCACCACCAGACGTCCGGAGCCGTCCAGACCCAGGCCGTCCAGAGCGGCCTGAAGGCGGGCCACATGGCCGTGGTGGTCAGCGCCCCAGATGTTGATGACCAGATCAAAGCCGCGCACTTCCAGCTTGTTGCGGTGGTAAGCAATGTCGGCGGCAAAGTAGGTGTAAAACCCGTTGGCACGGC
>CAUFAM010000185.1 GCA_959022875.1 uncultured Oscillospiraceae bacterium
TCAGAGTCAGGTAAGAAAAGATCAGGAACAGCTTCTTGGCACGGTCGCCGATGTTCAGGGCGATGACCTCGCCAATGGACTGACCCTTGTGACGGATCGAGGCGAACAGAGCGCCATAGTCATGGACGGCACCGAAGAAGATACCGCCGATCAGGACCCACAGCACCACAGGCACCCAGCCGAACACAGCAGCCTGGATGGGGCCGTTGATGGGGCCAGCGCCGGCGATGGAGGAAAAGTGGTGTCCCATCAGCACGGGGGCCTTGGCGGGGACATAGTCCATGCCATCCTCCAGCTCATGGGCGGGGGTGACCTTGGTATCGTCAACACCCCACTGCTTGGCAAGCCATCCGCCGTAGAAAATATAGCCTACGATCAGAATGATAATGCCAACGGTTACAACAAGCATTGCATTCATTGAGTTTTCTCCTCTCCTTTATTGTTAGCAATGATGCGTCCCACCAGGCGCTTCAGGTCTTTCTCCAGGACCTTCCCCGCCCGATTGGTGGAAATTTCGCCGGTGGACAAGTCCACGGCGGCTATACGAAACTCCATCCATCCATGGAGCGATAGCTTAAATTCCCGGCGCTTTTTCAGCTTCTTCAGCTGCTCCAGTGCACGGGGGGCGGCGCTCTCATAGAGAACCACCGCCGTGAGGTAAGTGCTCATATGCTGGGAGTGGGGCTTGACCCGGGGCTCGCCATCGGACAAAACCCGGGCAAATATATCTTCCGCCGCTCCCTCCTCCAGCTCTTCCACATTCCACAGGTAGAGGTACTCATGGCTCTCCGCCGCCCATAGCTCCACCTTCTTGCTCAGAACATACTGGCTATCCCGGGAGTGGTAGGCGCAAAGGGCCTTCAGCGGGCCCTCTCCTGGCATCTCTTCCACATCGTAATAGGCGGAATAGACCTCCATCAGGCCGCGTATAACGGCTTGGCTCAATTGGGACACGCTGTTTCCTCGCTTTCCTGCAAAAGGCCGCCGGAAATCCAGGCGGCTCAGATGTGAATAAACTGTGAAGTTCCGAATTATTATAGCAGAATAACTCATTTCTGACAAGGAATTTTCTATGTCATTCATACAAAATGAAAATTTATTCAAAAAAATATTTTATGGTATTTTGATAAATTTCTCCCTGTTTCTTCCACATTGACAACCCCTCCCGATTTCAATATAATCAAGGCAATACAGTCTGCCTGGAAGGAGATCCCCGCCATGTCTGTTCGTCTCTCCCGGCTATGGGAGCGCTGGAGGCCCCTGGCCGCCCCCTCCCTGTTCTTTTTCTCGGTCATCTATTATGAAGAGATCCTTTTAAAGCTCTTTTGCTTTGGCACCCTCACCATCCCCGGGGTACTGTTCACCCTGCTCTTCTCCCTGCCCTGCGCCTTGCTGCTGGGGCTTTTGTGCGGCAGCGTGGCTCCTCGGCGCGGGAGGGTACTGCTGATCCTATGTACGCTCCTCGTCTCCCTGTGGCTGGGAGCCCAGACCGTCTACTACCGGCTGTTCAAGACCTTTCTCACCATTTTCTCTCTGACCAAAATGGCCATGGTGGCCGGGGCCTTTGGCGATATGGCCCTGGGTGAGGTGCTGCTCAACTGGTTCCCCGTGGTGATGATGGCCATCCCTCTTGTCCTGGCCGTTTGGCTGCGGGAACGGGTCATCTCTCCCCGGCAGCAGTCCGGAGGGCTGCGCCTTCGCTGGGCCGGTCTGGCCATTTTGATTCAGCTTTTGTCCATGGCCCTTGTCATGCTCTGCGGCGGCGGTGTCATGTCCCTGCGCTACATCTACTTCCAGACCGCCACACCTGAACTGGAGACTCAGTACTTCGGTGCCCTTACTCAAACTCAGCTGGAACTGCGCCGGGTAATCTTTGGCATCGACCCCGACCAAGAGCAGGAGTCTCAGTCCGATGGTTCCGGCAGCAATGAAGGCCAGGGAGATGGAGAGGGCTCCGCTCCCGTCTTCTCCCCCCAGGGGGTCCACGCCATGGACATCGACTTTGACGCTCTGATCGCCCAGGAGACCGACGAAGGCCTTCTCAGAGCCCACCAGTGGTTCTCCCAGCGCACCCCCACCCCCGAAAACCAGTGGACCGGCTACTTTGAGGGGAAAAACCTCATCTGGATCGTGGCAGAGGGCTTCTCCACCCTGGTTATGGATCCACAGCGCACCCCCACACTCTGGAAGCTGTCCCATGAGGGCTTTGTCTTTGAGAACTTCTACACCCCCCTGTGGGGCGTGTCCACCTCGGACGGGGAATATGTGACCACCACAGGTCTGATCCCCAAATCGGGCGTGTGGAGTTACTCCCTCTCTTCGGAAAACTATATGCCCTTTGCCTTGGGCAACCAGTTCCGCAAAGAGGGTTACCGAACCATGGCCTTCCACGACTACCTGTACGACTATTACGACCGCAACCTCTCCCACCCCAATATGGGCTATGAGTACTATGCCATCGGCCAGGGGCTCAACATGGACTGGGGCGGACAGTTCCCGCCTTCCGACCTGGAGATGATGGAACAAATTGTCCCCATGTTCATCGACGAGGACCAGTTCATGGTCTACTGCCTGACCGTGAGCGGCCACCTCAACTATAACCTGGAGGAAAACGCCATGGCCGCCCGGCACTGGAGCACAGTGGAGGATCTGCCGTACAGTGAGGCAGTGCGGTGCTATCTGGCCTGCCAGATGGAGCTGGAGCTGGTACTGGAGCGGCTGGTCAATCAGCTGGAGGCGGCCGGAAAGCTGGACGACACGGTAATTGTCTTGTCTGCCGACCACTACCCCTACGGCCTTACGGACGAGGAATACAGTGAGCTGCTGGGCCACACCGTCGATCCGGTATTTGAGATTTACGAGAATACCCTGATCATCTGGAACAGCGAGATGAAAGAGCCCGTGTATGTGGACAAATATTGCTCCAGTCTGGATGTGATGCCCACCCTCTCCAATCTATTCGGCCTGGAATACGACTCCCGGCTTATCATGGGGTCGGATATTCTCTCCGACGACGATCCCCTGGTCATCTTTGCAAATTACAGCTTTATCAGCAGCCAGGGCTACTACGACTCCACCACCGACAGCTTTACCCGCTGGGACGGCAAGGAGCCGGACAAAGAGAAGGTCGCCGGACTGATTGCCGAAGTACAAAACCGTGTGGCCTACTCCGCCACCATTCTGGACACAGACTATTATCGGATTGTCTTTAATCCGGACTACTACCAGCTCATGGAAAAAGGTCCGGCCGGACTGCTCCCCCTGCCCATCACCCCATGAGGTACCGCTCAAAAGCAATCCATTGCTTTGAAATACGCCAAAAGGCCCGCCGATAACGGCGGGCCTTTTGGCATAAAAGAGAGGGAGGTGAAGAAATGAAACATATATGCAAACCGTCCGAATCGGGCGGGAGCCTTTGGTCTGCCGCCCCGTGGCGATACACGGACGGCGGCAGTGAGACGCATACCCTGCGTCAAGAGGTCGGTTCACAGCCCCGGGAGAAAAGGGCTATTTCCCGTGATCCGGTATTCGCGCGGTTTGCCGGATCGTCCCCCCGCAGCCTGTGCCGCGGGAAAGTAGGAAAACAGAAC
>CAUFAM010000186.1 GCA_959022875.1 uncultured Oscillospiraceae bacterium
TGACGGCTGATCCCAAGCTTTTCCGCCACGTTCTCCTGAGTCAGGCCACTTTTCTTCCGGGCATGATACAAACTGCTTCCCAAGCTCATGGTGTTCCCTCCTGAAGGTGTAGTTCTGCTGTCAGTATACCACCTAGTGAGGCGAACATCCACCAACCAAAGCTGCCCTTTCCGCCCGGTTTTCTAACATGTTCCGCATTCGTTCCAACCCCTCTCCCAGCCCCTCAACCCCTGCGCACCGGCTGGGGCGGGTATTGACGGTATGATCCAGCAGGGGCTGTGCTTGTCCCTCTGGATCCAGGCACAGATCTGCCGCCAGCACATCCTCCCACGCCCGGTTGAGAAAGGCCACCTCCCGGCGGCCATGGGTGCGGGTAAACTCCATGGTTCCCCCCTCCCCCAAGTATTCCATCACCTGCTCCCGGGGAAATCCGGCGGCCATGAGGCTCTCCAACAGTCCCTCCCGGAACAGCCCCGGGATGTCTTTCCATTGAAGGGGCGTCACATCATAGCGCACGAAGGTGTACCGGCTGTGGCAGTGGACGGCCAACAGGCACTTGCAGCCTCTCAGGTCAATCACATGGAGATCCCAGCAATAGCGCCGGGACGGCTGTGTGCCGTAGGGCGGCGTTTTCTCCTTCAAAAACCGCTGAAGGGGGAAGGTCAGTCCCAGTTCCATCTTCTCACCTCACAGGGAACGTTCTTTCTCATCTCCGGCTGCCGGTATAGAAGGCCTCCTGCAGCCTGCGGTAAAAGTCTCTGGCCTTTGCCAGATCCCGCTCATTGGGCCGTCCCTTGGAAATGCCCCCTATGAGCTTAAAGGGGCCGAAGGTGTCATACCCCTTACAGGAGAATTCTCCCAGGACGGGACAATGTTTTTCCCTGGCAATCTGTTCCAGGGTTTTGGCCCCGCTGCCCTTCATCCCGCCGTAGGTATAGACGAAAAACACCGGCTTCCCCTGGGGCAGATACTGCTGGGCAAAGGCCGCCACAGACCTTTGAACGTCAAAGGCGTAAATGCCCGAGGCAAAGCCCACGCAGTCGTAATCCTCCAGACGGACGCTCTGGCGAAGGGTCACGTCAATCAGCTCCAGCTCCCCCTCCTGCGCCATGGCTTGCAGCACCTTCAAGGTATTTCCGTGGTGGCGGGAATAGTAGCAGACCGCAGTTTTCATCCGTTCTTCTCCTTTCTCAGTCCGCCTGCTCATCCAGGGCTTCCACCAGAAAGCTCACCGGACGAAATCCATCGTTGCAGGAGAGCATGGCGGACTTCGGATCTTTCATCCACCCGTCATAGAAATTTTCTCCCCCGTGGCTCAGAGCCAGGACAAAGGGCGACAGGGTATCCCAGGCACTCTGGCAAAATCCATCGGGCTTTTCCCAGCCGTTGGCAATAAAGGTCTGTCCCACCTGCATATCGCAGGCGTGGGAAATGGGATTTTCATACTGCTGCATCAGATCCTCATACCGGGTGATGCGCATAACTGTAATTTTGCACTTTTTCATATGATGATCCCCTCGCAGTGGTCCAGTTCGTGTTGGATGATCTGGGCTGTCCAGCCGGTGAAGGTCTTCAAACGCTCCTGAAATTTTTCATTCTGCCAGCGCACCTTGATGGTCTTCCACCGCTTGGCGGGACGGATCCCCTCCAGGGACAGGCATCCCTCCTTTGCCTCATAGGGACCTGATTTTTTGATAATCTCCGGATTGAACATCACCATGTAGGTTCCTTCATAATCAAAGGCAATGATGCGTTTGTTCACGCCGATCATATTGGCCGCCATTCCCACACAGCCGCTCTTGTGATACGCCAGCGTCTCCAGCAGGTCGGCGGCCACCGGCAGGTCGTCGGGCGTGGCGGCCTGGGCCTTCTGGGCAAGAAATGCCTCGTCTTTACAAATCTCCCGAATCATACGTTTCTCTCTCCTTTGATGAATCCTCGGTTTTGCGGTCACGGGCACCCATCGGGGTACTCCCCATATTCGCACCCCACACTGCCCGCGCGCACATCGTCCACCAGCACCCAGCGTCCCCTCTGTCTGCGCCAGAGCTTCACCGTTCCGCTCCCGTTTCCACAGTTCCACAGCCTGGTGTGGCGCTTATATCCGTCCGGGGACTCATAGTTGATCAGCAGCATCTCTTCCTTGGGGCAGGACACCTCCACCTCCATTTTGGCCGAAAAGGTGGTCTGAATCACATGCCACAGAATATGGGTATCTGTTTCCCGGCAGTCAAACTGCGTCCGGCTTCCCGTCCAGAATTTGCTGAAGTTAAATTCATAGTCCCGGCCCTCATGGTAAAACTGACCCAGCAGCTTCCGGTTCAGGGACAACCCAAAGACCTTGGGCCGCCCGCCGCCCACCTCAAACACGCTGTTGCAAAGGTGCTTGCCCGTGAGATTGCTCACCAGATCGTTGGAGGACAACCACACCCAGGGGGAGGTAAAGTCCCCGCCCCAGTTTTTGTCCGCGTAGCCATAGCAGGTGTCGCCCGTAACCACATACTCCTCCCCGTTGAGGCGCAGCCAGCCCTCATAGGCCGTCTTCATCCCCTCCGCGTGCCAGAACATTTCAAAGGCATTGAGCTTGCGAAAGAGTTTCGAGGCCCCATAGCCCACATGGTAGGCCACCTGCTTCTGAACGGAGAGCTCCCAGCTCATCTCCCCGGCATCGCTCATCCACTCCGGATGGGCCAGAGCCTCCTCCCGGCTCACGTTTACATGCCCGGTGATCTTTGTCTCGCTGCAGGTGCAGTCACCGGCCTTCAAATTGAGCGGCTCATTCATGGGGATAGAGACCTGGCTCCAGGGGAAAAACCGGTGAAGCTGCCCCTTCTCCTTGCCCCAGAAACCCACATTGACCATGCAGTAGGAGGGGCGTTTCCCCGCTGCTCTGCCTTGGGGATCATTCCACACGATTACCGGCTCCTCCTGGGCCAGGGCGGGATTGCAGAGAAAATATTCGATGTAAAAGGTCTTGGGACGGCCGGTCTGCTTCTGGCGGGCAGTAAAGGAATGCCACCACCAGTCGTATCCCTTCCTGGCCAGAGGGCCTTGCAGCATACAGTAATCACGGGTAATGTCACTTTTGTTCATGCCGGGCTTCCTCCTTTCCTGCCTGTTCCACCACTTTTTCGTAGGGGCCAATGATATACCGGTTCATCTGCCCCTTCATCTTCTTTTGTACCGACGGGACCGCCAACATGGCCCCCACCAGCTTCATCTGCAAGATCCGCTTTTTCTGCTTCTGGGGGAAGTCATAGATGCCATGCTGCTTATAAAATTTGTGGTCCGCTTTCATCATACCCTGCATGACATAAATGAGATCCCGGAAAATTTTCATGCCTCCCACGCCGTAGAAGTTGGCCGGGCGGGACAACTTCCGTTCCAGAGCAAACACCAGGCTGTCAGCCAGGGTCCGGATGTCCGATGCCGTGTCCCCCTCATCGGTGGCCACGCCGCACAGGTAGTTGCCCCCCACCTCGCTGCGTCCCTCCACAACCATGCGGAGGTTGCTCTCATAGCGGTAGTCCCCGCTGATCAGGTAGGCGATGGGTGTGCCGTGGGTGACAGTGCGGTGGCCGTTGCAGA
>CAUFAM010000187.1 GCA_959022875.1 uncultured Oscillospiraceae bacterium
TCCGCCCCCTGCTTGGACAGAAACGCCCGACACAGGGCGTTTTTGTTCTCCTGCTTCACCTCCAGAAGCCGACCCAGGATGTTCTCATCCTCCCGGAAGGCCAGCAATCCCTCCAGCTTCCCGGCATCCCGGCGCCAGGAGGAGCCGATGCAGTCGTCAATGAGAGCGCTGAGACGGGGGTCGCAGGCTTCCAGCCAGCGGCGGAAGGTCACGCCGTTGGTCTTGTTGTTGAACTTTTTGGGGTACAGGTCATAGAAGGGCTTGAGCTCGGAATGCTTCAAAATCTCCGTATGGAGGGCGGCCACGCCGTTGACGGAGAAGCCGTAGTGAATGTCCATGTGGGCCATGTGGACCCGGCCCTGCTCATCCAGAATGGATACCCGGGCGTCCGGATGGACCTCCTTCACCCGGCGGTCCAGCTCCCGGATCACCGGCACCAGCTGGGGCGCCACCTTCTCAATAAAGGCCAGGGGCCACTTCTCCAGGGCCTCGGCCAGAATGGTGTGGTTGGTGTAGGCGCAGGTGCGGCTCACCTGGTCGATGGCCCGGTTGATGGACATGCCCCGCTCCACCAGCAGGCGGATGAGCTCGGGAATCACCATGGAGGGGTGGGTGTCGTTAATTTGGATGACCACATGGTCGGCCAGGGCGTCGATCCCATAGCCCCGCTCCTCCAGCTCCTGCAAAATGAGCTGGGCTCCGGCGGAGACCATGAAGTACTGCTGATAGACCCGCAGCAGCCGCCCGGCGTCATCGCTGTCGTCAGGATAGAGGAAGGAGGTCAGGTTGTGGGCAATGTCCCCCTTGTCAAAGCGGATGCCGATCCAGGGTTCCTGGGCGGGCTGGGCCACGTCAAAAAGGTGCAGCCGGTTGGCCCACTGATTTCCCGCGCCGGGAACGGCAATGTCATAGAGCACCGCCTGAAGGTCAAAGCCGCCGAAGGGAACGGTAAAGGTCTTGCCGGTCTCCATCAGCCAGCTGTCCTTCTCGATCCACGGGTCGGGCAGCTCGGTCTGCTTGTTGTGCTCAAACTTCTGCTTGAAAAGCCCATAGTGGTAGTTGAGGCCCACGCCGTCGCCGGTCAAACCCAGAGCGGCGATGGAGTCCAGGAAGCAGGCCGCCAGACGGCCCAGGCCACCGTTGCCCAAGGAGGGCTCCGGCTCGATGTTCTCAATGCCGCTCAGCTCCCGGCCCATGTCCCCCAGCATCTCCCGCACCTTGTCGTAGATACCAAGGGCCAGCAGGTTGTTGGACAGCAGCTTGCCCACCAAAAACTCCGCAGAGAAATAATAGAGTTTTCGTCCCCCCTCTGGGGCAGGCCGCCGGGCGGCCAGGCGGCTGCACAACAGCAGCAGCGCCTCATAGAGCTGGTGGTCGTCGCACTGGTCGGGCGCACAGGCAAAGCGCTCTCGGGTCAGTTCCCAAAGCTGTTCTTTCAGCTGCATGTTACTTCTTCTCCTTTCGGCCCTGTGCGGGCAGACGCTGGTATACCCTCATCTCCCGGTAAAGACGCCGGGAAAGCTTCTCGTCATAACTGCCGGGCAGAGCCCGCCACATCCAGTTATCCCCCAGGGTGGAGGGGGTATTCATTCTGGCCCGGCCATCCAGGCCCAGCAGGTCCTGCATCTGCATGATGGCAAGATCCGCCGGGGAGGCCCAGGCCGCGCGCATCATCCCCCAGTGGTACCCTTCCCGGGCGTTGAGGCGCAGGTATTCCTTGGCAAACTGCACGTCCTTCCTTGGCGCGGACTTCATCCACCCCAGGATGGTGTCGTTGTCGTGGGTTCCGGTATAGACCACACAGTGGGGCCCATAGCAGTGGGGCAGATAGTCGCTGCCCTTGTCCCGGCTGTCAAAGGCAAACTGGAGTACCTTCATGCCCGGGAAACCAGACTGGCGGAGCATCTTCCGCACCGAGGGAGTCAAAAATCCCAGGTCCTCGGCAATGATTTCCTGCTTTCCCAGGTTCTTTTTTACCGCCTGGAAAAATTCGATTCCCGGCCCCGGCCGCCACTGTCCGTTGCGGGCGGTCTTATCTCCGTAGGGGATGGCGTAGTAGGCATCAAAGCCCCGGAAGTGGTCAATGCGCAGGATGTCGTAAATCTGAAACTGGAAGGCAATGCGCTTCATCCACCAGGCATAGCCCTCCTCCTTCATCCGCTCCCAGTCAAACAGGGGATTGCCCCACAGCTGGCCATCCTCCGAAAAACCGTCCGGGGGGCATCCCGCCACCTGGGTGGGCAGCCCCTCCTCATCCAGCTGAAACTGATCGGGATTGGCCCACACATCGGCGCTGTCTCCTGAGACATAGATGGGCAGGTCCCCAATGATGGCAATCCCCTTTTCATTGGCCCGCTTTTTCAGCGCATGCCACTGCCGGTAAAAGAAGAACTGTACCCCCTTCCAAAATCCGGTCTCCTCCTCCAGCTCCTCCCGGGCCTTCTTCAGGGCTTCCGGGCGGCGCAGACGCAGCTCCCGGGGCCACTTCTGCCAGGATTTCCCGTCAAGCTTCTCCTTCAGGGCCATAAACAGGGCATAGTCCTCCAGCCACGCCTCCTGCTCCCGGCAGAAGGCGGCAAACTCCCCCGTCTCGCTCCGGTCCAGCCTTTCCCAGGCCCGGCGCAGCACCGGATAGCGGTTTTGATACATCAAGTCGTAGTCCACCTGCGACGGGTCTTCTCCCCAGTCCAGATGGGCATATTCCTCCCGCTTTAAAAGCCCCTCCTCAGCCAGGTCGTCCAGGTCAATGAAATAGGGATTTCCCGCAAAGGAGGAAAAGGACTGGTAGGGGGAATCCCCATAGCTGGTGGGGCCAACGGGCAGAATCTGCCAGCAGGACTGGCCTCCAGCGGCCAGAAAGTCCACAAAGTTTCTGGCCTCAGCTCCCAGCGTACCAATCCCCCAGGGGGAGGGCAGGGAGGATATGGGCATCAGGATACCGGCTCTTCTCACGGTTTATCCACCTCTCTTTCATTGGTTGACAGGGGGGCGGCGCTCTCCCCCTCCAGCAGCTGGAAGGGCACCACCCGGTGGACGCTCTGCCCTGGGTGGAGGATCTGCTCCAGCAGCAGCTCCACCCCCTGCTCGGCCAGACTTCTGGTGTCCTGGCAGATGGTGGTCAGCCGGGGAATGGTGTAGCGTCCCATGGAGATGCCGTCACAGCCCACCACCGAGATGTCCTCCGGCACCCGCTTGCCCAGATCTCCCAGGGCGCGGATAGCACCCACGGCAATCACATCACTCATGGCAAAGATAGCCGTCAGCTGGGGGCAGCGCTCCAGCAAACGCCGGGCCGCAGTATAGGCCTCTTCCATAGAATACCGGCAGGGCTGGGTCTGCCGCTCCAGATCAAAGGGCAGCCCCCGGCTTTCAAAGGCCCGCCTGCACCCCTGGAGGCGGCGGTAGCTGATTTGGGAGGAGGAAGAATTTCCTCCCAGCACCCCGATGTTCCGGTGTCCCCGCTCCATCAGAAACTCCACTGCCCGGAAGGCCGCCTGCTCATCGTCCATGGTGAGCGAGGACAGGTTGTCAAAGCCCAGATCCCGGGCGGAGTTAGTCAGCAGCACACAGGG
>CAUFAM010000188.1 GCA_959022875.1 uncultured Oscillospiraceae bacterium
TTCAAGTTTTTTCAAACTTTTTCGTGCCCTTCCTGGAAAACCTCGGTGGTAGCGCTGCCCTCGCAGACAGCTTATAGAGGATACTACCGTTGGAGTCTTTTGTCAAGCACTTTTTTCAGATTTTTTAACCTGAATTTTACTTGCCTGATTAGGACAGCTCCTTCGAAACTCCCCCAAACACTTCTCCCACAAGACTTTCAAAGCCCTGATGGAAAATGCTCGCTTATAATAGCAAAATCCCCCCTACTTGTCAACACCTTTTTTCACGGTTTTCTCAACTTTTTTCAAGGCCCCCATATCTGCCCGTCAACCTTCTTTTTGCTCACAAGATATGCCCGTCCTTTGTCTGATTAGACAAAGGAGCCCAGGAAGCACAAGGCCGAAGATCAGGTTTCCTAAGGGTATAACCTGTTCTCCCAGCCATTGGCCCACCCCATTTCCACTTAGCAGCACCAGCCCGCCGCCCGCCGCCAGCAGCACCGACAGCCAGGGAGTCCAGCCCTCCAGCCTGGCAGGCAGGCTGACTCTCGCCATCTCCCGGACGGCAAACACCAGAATTCCCCCCATGGCCAGGTCGGCAAAGGTCCACAGGGCGGAAATGATGCTCTCCACCCGCTGGAACGCCCCCTCCACGCCCACGCTTTTGGCCAGGGCAAAAAAGGGATTGTCCAGTTCCATGGCCAGACCCACCCCCAGGTTTCCGATCATAATAGCCTGGGCTCCCGCCAGCAGCAGGATACCCCCCAGCCCCCAGAAGAGCCAGTGCCATCCTCTCCGTTCTCCCTGGTCCCGTACCGCCCCCAGCAAGAAGGCCGCAAAGAGCCCCCAGCCCAGAACCCCGGCCGCCTCCAGGGCGGAAACGGCGGTGGGGCCCCAGGCCCAGTCCAGGGGCAAAAGGCGCTCCGGCCGGGCCTGCCCCAGGGACAGCCCCAGCACTACCGCCGCGGCAATCAGCAGCGCCGCCAGAAACAACTGCCCCGCCCGGGCAAAGGCCTCCAGCTTTCCCCGTCCCATCCAGGCCAGCATAACTGCCACCCCAATCAGGAAAAACCACAGGGAACCGTCCCGGTTTCCCGAGGACAGCAGCCGCCGGGCACAGGACCACAAGCACTGGGAGAGCAGAAGCTGCGCCCATACTATATATAATAGTATAATGCCCCGACCTGCCCAGGGTCCCAGCCGGTCCAGAATGCCCTGAGCCAGCCCACGCCCACGCCCCAGGCGGCTGAGCAGCCAGCCCCCCACCAGCACCAGCGGCGATGCCAAAATCACGGACAGAGCGCTGTTCCGCCCTGCCTGGGGCAGCAGAAGCCCTGGCAGCAGCGCGGCTGCCGGGGCCAAAATCCCCGCCCACAGCAGAGCCATCAGCTGGGTGCGGGAGATCCCCTCACCTTTCATATCCCTCTCCCTCCTTCTACTCATGCACCACTGCCTGGAGCGTAATCTCCACCTCCAGGGCACCAAACCACTCCGGCCACTGGTCTCTGAGTTCCATCCACACCTGGGGGTGGAGGGCAGCCCCCCGCAGCCCCAGGCCCGCGCAGTCCGCCTCCCACTTCCGCAGGGCGGCCAGCGCTCCCTCCAAACGCTCCAGCAGCGCCCCCTCCAATGCCTGAGAAAGCTGCTCCTGCTGGAGCCGGCTCAGATCCTGTTCATACTCGGTGACTCCCATATCCGCCCGGCATTTGAGTTGCAGCTTTGTGGGCCGCCCGTCCTGAAACTCCAGGCCTACGGTGGTATTGACCATATTTACCCGGGCGGACACCCGGTTCTCCTCCAACTGGACGGTGAGCACCTCCGCCGGGGCCCGGCTGACCAGCAGTTCCAATCCACGGGCCGCCTCTCCCTCCAGATAGCCCACCAGCCGTTCTCCCTTGATAATGGCGTAGCCCCCCTCTGTCAGGGAGGCATCCTCCAGTTTTCCCACCGCCAGGGCGGGAACAAAGGCCGCCCCCCGCTCCATCAGGTCGCTGTAAACTTCCCCCGCTGTGCGGGAAATGGACGCCTCCCCCAGCTCGCCGTCCAGCTGCAAGGTACTCAGCCGTCCGTCTACCCCGGCCTCTCCGCCCGATTCCACTGCCTGGCGGGCCGTTCCATTGCGCACCAGCCACAGCTGTGCCCCAAGGCCCAGCTCCTCATCCCGGGCAAAGTAGTCCAGCACCGGCTTGATGCCCTGGTTTGCAAGTTCCTCTCCCCCCAGCCGCTGATCCACATAGCCGTAAAACACATAGCTGTCGCTGTGCCCCTGCATGGTGAGGCAGGCCCCGCTGAGGGAGGACGCTTTGGCGGACAGCACCAGGGCTGCCTCCCCCTCCGCCTGGAGGCCCTTGGCCCGGGGGCCGGTGGAGGCTGTGACCTCCACCCCATCCGCAGCCCGATCCACCCCTATGGTGCGCATGAGGGCCATATCCCCCATCTCCCTTGCCGTGGGCAGGCCTGTGCAGCCCGTGAGCAGCACACAGGCCGCCAGCATATAGGGCAACAAGATCTTCACCGCTGATTCCTCCTGTTTTTGCTGTTCACCGCCCCGTCCCGCCACTTCATCATGGGCAGGGGCAGGCGGAGCAGGCTGGGGTGGCCCCGGGGCACCTTGGTCCCCGTGGTAAAGGGGGCCAGATAGGGCACCCCAAAGGACTCCAGCCGGGCCAGGTGGTAAATAAGTCCCGCGCAGCCCAAACTCAAGCCGAACAGTCCCCCTAAACTGGAGAGAATAGCCAGCAGGAACCGCCACAGGCGCAGAGCATTGCCAAAATCCTGGGAGGGTTGGGTATAGCCCGCCACTCCGGCAATGGCCACGGCGATGAGCACCGCCGGGGAGACAATGTGGGCCTCCACCGCCGCGTTGCCCACCACCAGTCCGCCCAAAATGGAGACGGTGGCTCCAATGGGGCTGGGCAGGCGAAGCCCCGCCTCCTGAATGACCTCAAAGGCCAGGAGCATAATGAGCACCTCAAAGATAGTGGAAAAGGGCACCTCCTGCTTGGCGGCCACAATGGACAGGGCAAGCTTTGGGGGGATGGCCTCCGGGTGGAAGGTCACAAGGGCGATATAGAGCCCCGGCAGCAGCACGGTCACCAGAGCGCAGAAATACCGCACCAGGCTCAGAACCGATGCCACCATCCAGTGGTAGGCCCGGTCCTGCCCCGTTTTGAAAAACTGATCCAGCGTTCCCGGCACCATCCACCCCAGGGGGATTCCGTCCGCCAGCAGGGCCACCCGCCCCTCCAGCAGCCCCTGGCACAGCCGGTCAGGCCGCTGGGTATAGGCCATGAGGGGGAAGGGACTTTTGGCCGTGTCGGCCATATACTCCTCCAGATTCCCCGCCGCCTCCAGGCCGTCGATGTCGATTTCTCCCAGCTTTTCCTCCACCCGTTTTACCGTCTCCGGATCGGCCATGTCCTCCAGATAGAGCACATCCACCTGGGTGTGGGACTGGCGGCCCACAATGTGCTCCTTGATTTTCAGCTGGGGGGCCTTCAGCCTGCGGCGAACCATGGCCGTGTTGGTGCGGATGGACTCCACAAAGGACTCCCGGCAGCCCTTCAGAGCGGGC
>CAUFAM010000189.1 GCA_959022875.1 uncultured Oscillospiraceae bacterium
TACACCTACACCCAGGCCCCTCAGCGGGTGGTGTGCGTCTATCAGGGGTGCATTGAGACCATGATCGCCCTGGGGCTGGAGGACCATGTCATCGCCTCCTACGGCCTGGATAACGAGGTGAGGGAGCAGTGGCAGGAGGGCTTTGCGGACATGCACTACGATGAGAGTGTTTTTTCTCCCGACAAGGAGACCATGACCCTTCTGGAGCCCGACTTCATCTTCACCTGGCACTCCGCCTTCAGTGAGAAGAAGCTGGGGGACGTGGAGGGCTGGAACCAGAAGGGGGTGGGCACCTACATGTCCCAAAACTCCGGGGCGGCGGCAGCGCGCACTGTGGAGCATGAGTATGAGGACATTTTGAACATCGGGAAGATTTTTAACGTGGAGGAAAAGGCCCAGGCCCTGGTGGATGAGATGTCTCAGGCCGTGGAGGAGACTTTGACCGCCGCGGCGGGCCGGGAGGATGTCACCGTGGCGGTGCTGGAGCCCCTGGACGGGGTTTTGAGCAACTACCACGCCAACACTCTGGCCGGAGACATGGTTCAAAAGCTGGGGGGCACCCTGGTGAAGCCCGAGGGCAACGAGATGGGCAAGGAGGAGCTGGTGGCGCTGGACCCGGAGGTCATCTTCGTGGTGTATATGGCCTACTCCGGGGATTCCCCCGAGCAGGTGATGGCCGCCCAGCTGTCTGCCATTGAGGACGACCCTGCCCTGGCCTCCCTGTCGGCGGTAAAGAATGGGCGCATCTACCCCATTATGCTGGGGGACATGTATGCCAGCGGACCCCGGACCCTGGACGGCATCCGGGCCTTTGCCGCCGGGCTTTACCCGGAGAAGTGAGGAGGCACGCTGTGGAACATAAGCAAGGGGCACGGGGGGCTTGGGGATACCGGGCCGTGCTGCTGGCCCTGGCCCTGGCGCTGCCGTTGTCTCTGATGGGGGCGGTTTGCCTGGGGACGGTGGAGCTTCCCATCTCCTCGGTCTATACGGTCATCCGCCATGAGCTCTCCCACCTGCTTCTGGGTACGCCCTTTCCTGAGGAATGGGCCCCGGGGACGGCGGTACACGATGTGGTGTGGCTCATCCGCCTGCCCCGGCTGGTGCTGGCGGCGGCGGTGGGGGGCGGGCTGTCCCTGTGCGGGGTAGTCATGCAGGCGGTGGTGAAAAATCCCCTGGCTGACCCCTATGTGCTGGGGGTGTCCTCCGGAGCCTCTCTGGGGGCCACCCTGGCCATCCTCCTGGGGACGGGGGCTATGCTGGGGGGCAACTTCGTGGGGCTGATGGCCTTCCTGGGGGCCTTCGGGGCATCCCTTGCCGTGGTACTTCTGGCCGGAGTGGGAGGGCGGGCCAGCTCCGTGCGGCTGCTGCTGTCCGGGGCGGCCCTGTCCGCCGTGTGCGCAGCGGTGTCCAACTTCCTTATTGACCTGGCGGATGCCGACCACGCCGCCGCCCAGGTGCTCCGCTGGACCATGGGCAGCCTGGGCGCTGCCAGCTGGCCGGGCAACGGCCTTATGTGCCTGGTTTGGGGCCTTGCCGCCCTGTTTTTCTGGAGCCAGAGCCGGAACCTCAATCTCATGCTCCTGGGGGACGAGGCCGCCCTCACTTTGGGAACCGACCTATATGGGCTGCGGATCGTCTATCTGCTGATCTGCGCCCTGGTGGTGGGCTTTGGGGTCTACTATGCGGGGATCATTGGCTTTGTAGGGCTGGTGGTGCCCCATGTGCTGCGCCTGCTCTTCGGCAGCGACCACCGCAGGCTCATTCCCCTGTCCGCCCTGGGGGGCGGGGTGTTTCTCCTGTGGGCGGACGTGCTGTGCCGTTCCATTCTGCCGGGCAATGAGCTCCCCGTGGGCATTCTCACCGCCCTGCTGGGAGCCCCGGTGTTTCTCTGGCTGATGGCCAGAAAGCCCTATGGATTTGGAGGTTGAGGGATGAAGCTGGAAGGAAAAAACCTGGAGGCCCTGCTGGGGGGAGTCCCCATTTTAAAAGGCGTGAGCCTGGAGGCGAAGGGCCGGGAGCTGGTGGGGGTCATCGGCCCCAACGGCAGCGGCAAGAGTACCCTCCTCAAGTGCCTCTACCGGGTGCTCCGACCCAGCGGCGGAGCGGTCTGGCTGGACGGGCGGGAGCTGGGGGAGATGCCCCGGAAGCAGTCCGCCCGGAGCATGGCGGTGGTGGCCCAGCACAACGACCTCTCCTTTGAATTTACCGTGCAGGAGATGGTGCTCATGGGCCGCTCCCCCCACAAGCGGCTGCTGGAGCGGGACAGCGGGGCGGACCTGGCCATTGTCGCCCAGGCTCTGGCCCAGGTGGGGCTGGAGAACCTGGCCCAGCGGCCCTTTTCCTCTTTGTCCGGGGGAGAGCGCCAGCGGGTCATCCTGGCCCGGGCCCTGGCCCAGCAGGCCCCCGTTCTCATTCTGGACGAGCCTACCAATCACCTGGACATCAAGTTCCAGCTCCAGCTCATGGACCTTCTCCGGGGGCTGCCCTGTACGGTGGTGGCCGCCCTCCACGACCTCAATCTGGCCGCCATGTACTGCGACCGGCTGTATGTGATGAAAGACGGCCGGGTGGCGGGGCAGGGGAGACCGGAGGAGGTGCTCACCCCACAGCTCATCCGCCAGGTCTATGAGGTGGAGGCCCGGGTGGAGCAGGACGGAGCGGGCGGACTTCAGATTTTCTATTGTGCCAACCGGAACATATAAAAAGGCGGCGGGGTAAAACCCGCCGCCTTTAAGTTTCTTCCTCCTGGACGGACACCTGGCCGTCTTGCCCGAAGGTGAGCAGCAGAGGAGTGCCCTCATAGCTGCCCCGGCACCGGGCCAGCAGATCTCCGTGTTCCCCCATGAGCTCCAGGGTGAAGGTTCGGGTCCCGTCCTCCAGGGTAAAGCCGCACCGCTGCCCGCGTTCCAGAAGCCCCACATCCCGGGGGGCGGACAGCGACTCGGACTGCAGCTCCGTGGTGAGGGTGACGGTGTAGATGACCTGGGGGTTGTCATTGCAGACCACCAGGTCGGCATCTCCGAGGCCGGGGGAGGAGCAGCCGGAGAGAGCTAAGGCTGCTGCGGCGGAGAGAAGGACAGCAAGATGTCTCATCATAAGGTTCCTTTCCAAGGACGGGAACGTCCTTTTGTATCAATTGATATAATGCAAAAATCCTTTATGGTTCCAGCCCCCAGGGCTCTTCCGACCAGCCCAGATATTCCCCCAGCAGGTAGGGGCCATTGTAGCGGTAATAGGAGTAGGTCGTCTCCATCCAGGTGAATTTCCGCATGACCACCTGTTCCCCCTGCCAGGTGCCCACCTCTTCGGGGGCTCCGGTGAGGCCCAGGTAAAATACCCCCACGGTGAGCACCGCCAGTACCGTCAGGGCACAGCCCAGCTTCAGACAAAGGCGTACCCACTGCTTGGAAAAGAACTTCAGCCCATGCCAGGCGATGGCTACGAGCAAGGCTATGGAGAGCAGGGCCCAGAGATAGACGGGGAGGGAGTGAATCCAGTCCCGGAACTTAATTCCCATGGCCTCCTCCGCCCTTGGCAGCAGCAAAACCAGGGC
>CAUFAM010000190.1 GCA_959022875.1 uncultured Oscillospiraceae bacterium
GGGCCCGACTGGGGGATACGGTGACCGTCCGTTATGTGGAGGAGTTTGAATACTATAATCCAAACACCGGCGAGGTTTATGGTCCCTTGGAGAATGTGCCCGAAGGTGCCCCTTACACCGAGAGGGCAATCAAGTACCGGGATGTGAACTACACCGTGGCAGCTCTGGTAACGGTGCCATCCGCCCTGAGCTACCGCTACTATGGCGCCGACGAGTTCGTCATGGGGGCAGAGACTTTTATCCGGGATACGGAAACCGACTGTGTCATGTATTATGCCTTCGACACCACGGACGAGGCCAATGCCGCCATGGAAGCCTTCCTAAAGGACTACACGGAGAACGGAAATCCCCAATTTGACTACGAGAGCAAGGCCACCTATGCCGGAGAATTTGAAAGCACCCGGAGCATGTTCCTTCTGCTGGGCGGAGCCCTGAGCTTCATTGTGGGGCTGGTAGGCGTGCTAAACTTCATTAACGCCATCCTCACTGGAATCACTGCCCGCCGCCGGGAGCTGGCGGTGCTCCAGTCCATTGGTATGACGGCCCGGCAGCTGCGGACCATGCTGGCCCTGGAGGGACTGTTCTATACGGTAGGCGCAGCGCTCTTGGCTTTGGCACTAATTGTAGTCACAGCACCCTTTGTAGGCCCCGGCCTTAACGGACTGATCTGGTTTTTCACCTATCACTTCACCATCTGGCCCATCGCCGTGGTGTTGCCCCTGTTCGGAGCGCTGGGCATCCTCATCCCGGTTTTGAGCTGCCGCGCAGCCCAGCGCCATTCTGTGGTGGAGCGTCTGCGGCAGGAATAGGACAGAAAATCAAACAGAATAGCCATCCGCAAGCGGCCGCTGCCGGAAAGGGGCTTGCTGGTGTGCGGCAATCCTATGCGGGTGGCCCCTTAGCAACACTGGGAAATATGGAACGAAAAGTGTCTGGATGTCGGGTACTCCATTTTTATAAAAGTGGTATCTCACATACAAACATGACACGCAGTTGTCCGGTTCCTATGCTATAATACAGAAAAAAGAGAGGAGGGGAGTCCTGCATGAAGATGGAGCGGCTCATCGGCATCCTATCCATTTTGCTCCAGCGGGAGAAGGTCACCGCCCCGGAGCTGGCAGAACAGTTCGAGGTGTCCCGACGGACCATCCAGCGGGACATCGAGTCCCTGTGCCGGGCGGGCATTCCCATTTCCACCGCCCAGGGTGCAGGCGGCGGCATTTCCATCATGGAGGGATACCGGGTGGACCGGACTGTGCTTACCGCCCCGGAGATGCAGGCCATCCTGGCAGGCCTCAGGAGTCTGGACAGTGTCAGCGGCACCCGAAGATACGTCCAGCTCATGGAGAAGCTGTCCACCGGGACGGGCGGACTGGTACCCGGGGGTGCCCACATGCTCATCGACCTCTCCTCTTGGTACAAGACCAGCCTGCCGCCCAAAATTGAACTCATTCAGAGTGCCATTGAGCAGCACCGTGCCATCCGCTTTACCTACTTCTCCCCCAGGGGGGAGTCGGTGCGTACCGTGGAGCCCCTCTACTTGCTGTTTCACTGGTCCACCTGGTATGTATGGGGGTGGTGCCGGATGCGGAAGGGTTTTCGCATGTTCAAATTGAACCGTATGACGGAGCTCACCGCCGGAGAACCCTTTGAGCCTCGGCCCGCCCCCCTGCCTGATTTAGAACCAGAGCGCATCTTTCCGGCCAAGTATCAGGTCACGGTTCTCTTTGACCCGTCCTGCCGCTGGCGGCTGGTGGAGGAGTACGGGGCGGACCGCTTCAACGTGGAGCCGGACGGACAGCTGCACTTCACCGGAGGGTTCCCTGACGCGGACAGCGTACTCAGCTGGGTTTTGACCTTTGGAGATAAGGCGGAACTGCTGGAGCCAGCAGAATTGCGGGAACAGTTGAAAAATCTGACGGAAGCATTGGCCCGTCGTTACAGGAGGAATTGATATGGCCTCTCATCAGGACTTTGTGGACTATGTAGCCGAGCAGCTGCGAGAGGCGGGAACCATCCGCAGCCGGAAGATGTTCGGTGAGTATGGCCTCTACTGCGACGACATATTTTTTGCCGTCATCTGTGATGACCAGCTTTTTGTGAAAATCACTTCGGCAGGGGAGGCGGCGTTTCCGAATCTGCCCAAGATCCCACCCTATGAGGGGGCCAACGACTACATCTTGGTGGAGGATGTGGATGACCGGGACGCCATGACCGCTCTCACCCGCCTTACCTGTCTGGCCCTTCAAGAACAAACGAAGAAAAGGAGGAAATAGCCGTGGCCGTTGACTACAAAAAAGAGTACAAGGAGTTCTATCAGCCCCCTAAAAAACCCGGTATCGTCACGGTGCCCGCTATGAACTTTCTGGCGGTTCGGGGACAGGGCGACCCCAATGAAGAAGGGGGCGCTTACAAGCGTGCCGTGGAACTGCTCTATAACCTGGCCTTCACCGTCAAAATGAGTAAGATGGGGAAACACAAGCTGGAGGGCTACTTCGACTATGTGGTGCCGCCTTTGGAAGGGCTGTGGTGGCAGGAGAATACACACGGCGTGGATTATTCCCGTAAAGCAGATTTCCGGTGGATCGCCCTCATCCGTCTGCCGGAGTTTGTGACCAAAGATGCCTTTGACTGGGCCATCCGGGAGGCGACAGAAAAGAAACAGCGGGATTTCTCCAAGGTGGAATTCTTCTCCTGGGAGGAGGGCCTGTGTGTCCAGTGTATGCACATCGGCCTCTATGACGACGAGCTTGCCACCGTGGCAGCCATGGAGGAATACACCAAGACTCAGGGCTACGAATTGGATTTTAGTCATGGCCGGTTCCACCATGAGATCTATTTGAGCGATGTACGGCGGTGTAAGCCGGAAAAACTGAAAACTGTCATTCGGCAGCCGATCAGGAGGATACCATGAAAGGGTTTACCAGAGAAGAAACCCGCTTCTCCCTCTGCGGACTGAATTGCTGTCTGTGCTCTATGTACCTGGGCGGCTACTGTCCCGGTTGCGGAGGCGGGGCGGGCAATCAGAGCTGTGCCTTCGCCAGGTGTTCCCTCCAGCACGGTGGCATTTCCTTCTGCTGGGAGTGCCCGGAGTACCCCTGCTCCCGCTACAAGGGCTTCGACGACGGGGACTCCTTCGTGCCCCACCGGAACCGGCGGCAGGATGTTGCAAAGGCCAGGACGCTGGGGCTGGACGCTTACCTTGCCCAATTGAAGGAAAAACGGGCAATTCTGGATGAACTTACGGCCCATTACAACGACGGCCGCCGCAAGACGCTGTTCAGCACGGCGGTGTATCTCCTGCCCCTAGAGGATTTGCGCTCTGTGATGGTTGCACTGGACAGCCGGCCGGAACTGGCCGAGCAATCCGTGAAAGAGCGGGCCCTGGCCGCTGTGGAATTCCTCCAGGAGGCGGCGGACCGCCGGGTCATCAGCCTGAAACTAAGCAAGAAACCGAAAGAGGGGTGAGGTTATGGCGACTTCCAGGGTGACCGTCCGCTTCCCCTGCCCTGTTGAGCAGGTGTGGCAGACCGTGACCGGCCT
>CAUFAM010000191.1 GCA_959022875.1 uncultured Oscillospiraceae bacterium
TAAGACAGCAAAATGCGGTCGTTGTCCAAATTTTTTCCTGCTCCTGCCCGGAACTGCTCCAGCAGATCATTGACGGTCATCTTGCTCCGCTGCTCCCCCTGAACGTCCAGGATGATGTTCCCGTTGTCCATCATCAGGGTTCGGTTGCCCAGTTCCAGGGCCTGGTGCATATTGTGCGTCACCATCAGGGTGGTAATGTGGTGCTCGGCCACCACCTCCCGGGTGATCTTCAGCACCTTCTCCGCCGTTGCCGGATCCAGTGCGGCCGTGTGCTCATCCAGCAACAGCAGCTTGGGCGGCACCATGGTGGACATGAGCAGGGTCAGCGCCTGCCGCTGGCCGCCGGACAGCAGCCCTACCGGCTGCTTCATCCGGTCCTCCAGCCCCATATCCAGCTTAGCAAGTTGATCCCGGAAAAAGGCCAGATCCTTCTTTGTAGTGCGGCTGAAGTAGGCATGCTGGTTTTTGGCAGTGCGAAGATAGGCCAAAGCCAGATTTTCTCCAATGGTCATATGAGGGGCGGTACCCCGCATGGGGTCCTGAAACAGGCGGCCCATCTCCCGGCTGCGCCGGTACTCGGGCTTGAAGGTAATATCCTCCCCGGACAGGCGAATGGAACCCTCATCCACATAAAAGGCGCCGGCAATGGCATTGAACAGAGTAGATTTTCCCGCTCCGTTGGAACCCACAATGGTCACAAAATCCCCCGGCTCCAGATGGAGGGACAGCCCGGACAGAGCCTTTTTTTCGTTTACCGTGCCCGGGTTGAAGGTTTTGGAAATATTTTGGATGTCCAGCATATTACTGCGCCCCCTTTCCGGATTTGGCCGCTGCCTTTCTGCGCTGGAAAGTGGCCCACTTTTTGATGCTGGGGGCCGCAATGGCCAGGCCCACAATGATGGCCGTTACCAGCTTCATGGCCTCAATGGGGAAGATCTTGGAACTGAGGGCCACCGCATAGATGATGCGGTAGATGATGCTGCCTGCAAAGACCGCCATGGCTCCCCGGAGCATGGAACCTCGGCCCAGCACGGTCTCACCAATGATCAGGCAGGCCAGGCCGATGACCACCATACCGGTACCGATGTTCACATTGGCGCTGCGCTGGGCCTGGCCAACCAGAGCCCCGGACAGTCCGGTGAGGGCATTGGCCACACACAGGCCTACGGTAATGGTAAAGGTGGGGTTAATAGAGGATGCCCGCACCATATCCCGGTTGTCTCCCGTGGCCCGGATGGACAGGCCCAGCCGGGTTCCCAGGAAGGCTACCAGCAGCAGCGCGGCAGCCACGGTGATCACTCCGGCCAGAATAATCTCATACCAGTCCCCTCCAATGCCCAGATCCCGGAACATGTGGAAAATAGTCTGCTGTTTGATGAGGCTGGCATTGGAGGTCCAGCCCATGGCCATCAGATTGATGGTGTAGAGGCCGGTGTTGGTGACAATTCCTGCCAGAATGGAGGGAACCCCCAGCTTCGTCTGAAGCAGTGCGGTGACAAATCCCGCCGCTGCTGCGCTGATCATGGCCAAAGGAATGGCCAAAACAGGATGGCCCGCCGCGCACACCGTAACCGACACCGCGGCTCCCAGGGTAAAGGAGCCGTCTGTGGTCAGATCCGCAATATCCAGGATCCGGTAGCTGAGAAACAGGGCCAGGGCCACCGGAGCGTAGAGAAATCCCAGCTCTAAGGCGGTCTGTATGATGTATAGCATCGTCCATCCTTCCTTTCAGGCCGAATCCCCCGGCTTGCACCGGGGGAATGGCATTGGTTTTTAAACTGATGGGGAGGTTCAGTCCTCCGTGGTGACCACTTCCACCACCTGGCCCATGTCGGAGAACATGGAGTAGTCCAGGTCCATGGCGGCGGCCGTCTCGGTGTTGACGGTAATGATACCGCCCTGAGACAGGTAGTAATCTTCCTTGCTCTCCATGCCGTTGGTCAGCATCTCGTAGGCCAGATCGGCTGTTTCGCCGCCCAGGAGGGTGTAGTTCACACCGCAGGTAGCAAAGGCACCGTTGCGGACAAAGGAGTCGGCTCCCGCATAGTGGGGGATACCAGCCTCAATGAGGTCGGGGGCGATGGCCAGCTCAGCGGACTGGATCTTGTTGTCGGTGGGAGTAAAGACGGCATCCACATCGGCGGCAATGAGAGCACCGGCGGCGGCCACGACCTCGTCATCACTGTTGGCGGTGAACTCCTCATAGGCGATTCCCTTGCTGTCCAGATACTCCTTGGCCTCGGCAATGGGGGTGGTGGAGTTGGGCTCAGACAGGGAGTAAAGCAGGCCGACCTTCTGGGTGTCGGGGTTCTGGGCCAGCATCATATCAAGAATAAACTGGGTATTCAGAGCATCGCAGGTGCCGGTCACATAGTCAATATCCAGCAGCTCCGCCTGAGCGGGATCGCTGACGGCGGCGTAAATCACGGGAGTCTTAGTCTCTTCCGCAGCCACGGTCATCAGCTGAGCGGCGGTGGTGGCAATAGGAATAATGGCAGACACACCATCGGAAATCACCTGGGCTCCAATCTGGTTGAGCACAGTCTCGTCGCCCTGGCCGGAATAGACTTCATACTCGATGGGAGTGCCGGTTTCTTTGGAAATCTCGTCCAGACGGGCCACCACCGCGTTGCAGATCTCATCCAGAGAGGGGTGGTCCATCTGCTTCACCACGGCAATCTTGAAGCCCGAATCACCGGAAGCGGAGCCAGAACCAGCGGCAGCGGAACCGGCCGAGGAGCCGGAGCTCTGGCTGCCTGCACCGGTGCAGGAGCAAAGGGAAAGGCTCATGGCCAGGGCCAGAGACAGGGACAGGACTTTCTTCATGGTGTTGTTCTTTTTCATAACAGTTACCTCCATTAGTTGCCCGTTTGGGCTTAATTTGGTTTGGGTGGGTGATGGAGGGGCCGCTGCCAACGGCCTGATTTGGAATAAAAAAACGCCCCTGTCCCCCACATGGGACAAGAGCCTTACTCCTGCGATACCACCCAAATTGATGTATAAAACATCCGCTCGCTTCACGCGCCATCACGCGTGCCCGATGGATAACGGGTGGGTCCCCGTCGGCATCTACTTGGTTGCCCGTTCAAGCCGCCCTCGAAAGTCCATTCACTCGGCCGCTCCCCGCCCTGATCCCACCACCCAGGGCTCTCTGAAGGTTTGCTGCACCGGCTACTAATCTTTCTCATAGGTTTCAGTGCTGTTTGGTTGTTGGGCCCATTATAGCCGCTGCCTCTCCCCTTGTCAAGGCTTTTTTTAATTTACCGTAAAAAAGTTTTTCTCACTCACTGGGGCAATTAAAAAGGTCAGCCTTAAATGGGGGTTCACCCTGAGCACTTTGAACCCAGTCGAAGAGTAAAAATTACTCCTGGATGTCGATAACAACGCTTTTGCCACAGTCGGTCACCGTCATAAAAAGAAAAGAGCCAGCTAAAAGCTGGCTCTTTTCAAAGGGAGTAAAATTACTCCTCGATGTCGATAACAACGCCGGAACCCACGGTACGGCCACCCTCACGGATAGCGAAACGCAGGCCCT
>CAUFAM010000192.1 GCA_959022875.1 uncultured Oscillospiraceae bacterium
GGACATGTCTCCATCCTTTTTCTTGATCTTGTCGTCGCAGTAGGTGTCGGGGGTGTAGTCGGCCACGGCGGCGGCCTTGAAGATCAGGTCGGACTGCTCCTGCCGGGCGGTGACCGCCTCAAACATGTCTTGGGCAGAGACGATGTCCACTACCTCCACAAAGGGGGGCTTGGGAAGGGCGGTGGGGCCGGAGATCAGGGTGACCTGGCCCCCCCGGAGCATGGCCATTTTGGCGATGGCGTAGCCCATTTTGCCCGTGGAGTGGTTGGTGAGGTAGCGCACCGGGTCCAGGGCCTCCTGGGTGGGGCCGGCGGTGACCAGCACCCGCTTGCCCTTAAGGTCGTGGGGCAGGGCGATGGCGCGCAGGATGTGCTCCACCAGCTCTTGAGGCTCGGGCATGCGCCCGGGGCCCACCGCGCCGCAGGCCAGATGGCCCGAGCCGGGGGCAATGACCTCCCAGCCGTACCGGCGGAGAATGTCCAGGTTGTCCTGGGTCACCTGGTTTTCAAACATATGGGTGTTCATGGCCGGGGCCACCAGCTTGGGGCAGGTGCAGGCCAGAACGGTGGTGGTGAGCATGTCGTCGGCCAGACCGTGGGCCAGCTTGGCGCACACGTTGGCGGTGGCGGGGGCGATGATCACCAGGTCCGTGCGGTCGGCCAGGGCGATGTGCTCCACCTGGTGGCTGAAATTCCGGTCAAAGGTGTCCACCATGCACCGCCGCCCGGTGAGTTGCTCAAAGGTCAGCGGGGCGATGAAGCGGGTGGCGTGCTCGGTCATCACCACCTCCACGTTGGCGTGAAGCTTGACCAGGGCGGAGGCCAGGTAGGCGGATTTATAAGCTGCGATTCCGCCGGTGACTCCCAGCAGAATGGTTTTTCCCTTCAGCATGATCCTTCCTTCTTTCCAAATACAAAGGTAGCGTTCTCCCCTGATTATAGCGGGTTTCTCCCAACGTGTAAAGGCTTGCAAAAATATTGGCGGATATTGATTTTTTCTTGCATTGGAGGGCAGAACCTTGTATAATACCACCCGCAAGAGAATGGCGGACATTCTCAAAAATGCGCTGCATCCCCCAAAGGGAGCGGCAGCAGGAGGTAAAGTGAATATGTACACACAGAAAAAGGGCACCCGCTGGCTGGCCATTATGGCCCTGCTCATCGCCATCCAGCTCTTCCTGAACATCACGGGCATTGGGCTCATCCCCCTGCCCCTCATCAAGGCCACCACCCTTCATATCCCCGTGATCATCGGGGCCATTTTGCTGGGGCCGCTGGCCGGCGGGATTCTGGGAGGCGTATTTGGCCTTTGCTCCATCTGGAACAACACCATGACCCCGGCGCTGCTGTCCTTTGCATTTTCCCCCGTCATTGCCGCGGCGAACACCGGGGCAGTGGGGGCGCTTAAATCCCTTTGGATCGTGCTGGGCTGCCGGATTCTCATTGGCGTGGTGTCCGGGTGGCTGTGGATTGGGCTAAAGAAGCGCCGTGCCCCCGACCTTGTGGCCCTGCCCATTGTGGGAGCGGCGGGAGCGCTGACCAACACCATCATGGTGATGGGCAGCATTGCCCTGCTGCTGGCTCCCGAGTATGCCGCCGCCCAGAACATCGCCATGGACGCGGTGATGTGGACCATCCTGGGGGTCATTGCCACCTCCGGCGTGGCCGAGGCCATCGGCGCGGTGATTCTGGTCACTGCCATCGGCAAGGTGCTGCTGCGGGTCAATCAGGCGGCCCTGCGCAGAGCGTGAATTTGCAGAAAGAAATCAGGTGTCAGTTATGCTTTTAGCCATTGATATCGGCAACACCAACATCGTCATCGGCGGCATTGAGGACGACAAGATCCTCTTTGAGGGACGGATTGCCACCGACCACATCAAGACCTCCGACCAGTACGGGGTGGAGATCAAGAACATCCTCTCCCTCTTTGAGGTCAAGCCCAAGGATGTGGAGGACTGCATCATCTCCTCGGTGGTGCCGCCGGTCTTTAACTCCGTGCGCACGGGCATTGTGAAGCTCACCGGCCGGGAGCCCATGGTGGTGGGCCCGGGCATTAAGACGGGCCTCAACATCCAGATGGACACTCCCTCCCAGGTGGGCAGCGACCGCATCGTCATCGCCGTGGCCGCCCTGGCGGAGTTCCAGCCCCCTCTGACCCTGCTGGATCTGGGCACCGCCACCACCATTGAGGTGGTGGGCCGGGGGAACGCCTATCTGGGCGGGTGCATCATCCCCGGCGTGCGGGTGTCTCTGGAGGCCCTCACCTCCCGCACCGCCCAGCTGCCCGGCATCCGCCTGGACAAGCCCAAGAAGGTCATCGGCAAGAACACCATCGACTGTATGCGCAGCGGCATCATGTACGGCACAGCCGCCATGATCGACGGCATGCTGGACCGGGTGGAGGAGGAGCTGGGCTACCCCACCACCGTGGTGGCCACGGGAGGCATGGCCCAGTTTGTGGTGCCTCTGTGCCGCCGGAAGATCCAGGTGGACCGGGATCTGCTGCTGAAGGGCCTGAACATCATCTATAAGAAAAATGCAGCGGAGCACAAGCACTGCGAAAAGTAATCGGTTTTAAGTACTGCCGGCCCTGGGATTCAGGGCCGGTTTTTCGTGGGCGGGGGCTCCGGCCGTTGGAGGGGAAAAACCTCAATTCTCCCGGGAAACCGGGGTAATGCCTTGACAGAACCGGGGAAACTCGATATAATACCACCACGACAAATGCGCAGAAGGGGAGGAGTACCCCCGTTTTTTCACCCTCAGAGAGCGGCCGGATGGTGCAAGGCAGCGGGGAAGGCGGGAGGAAGTGGCCCCGGAGCTGTGTCTCTGAAGGAGCAGTAGGAGACGACGGGTCCTCCCGTTACCGAGGGTGTGAGCGTCCCTACGGGGAAAATCAGGTGGTACCGCGGATCAATTGTTCGCCCTGAGCCGGAAGACCGGCCCGGGGCGTTTTTTTACGCGGAAACTGGAAAGGATGGAAACCATGGAACCTGCCATCAAAGCAAAAACCGATTACGACTTTGCCCATCTGGTGGACCTTCAGCGGGTGGGAGCCAAGACGGGCGGCAAGCAGTGGATTCTCTTCCGGAGAGGCATTATCCTGGCGGCCGCGGTGGGCTGCGCTCTGCTGGGCGTGACCATCATGACCAACACCGACGGGAATCTGGCCCAGGCGCTGGTCTATTTCCTGCTGGCCGTGGTGCTGGGGGGAATGTTCTGCTTCTTCCCCCACTACTCAGCCTGGCGGATCAAGCGGAAAATCGGCAAGCAGAAGATCCCCGACGAGTTTGCCTTTGGCGACTACGGCGTGGACATCACCCGGGGGGATCAGTCCGTGCGCTACCCCTACTCCGACTGCGACACCCTGCTGGAGACCGAGCTGGCCTTTTACCTGTTCCATCAGCGGGGCAAGGGCCTGGTCATCAGCAAGAGCCAGATCGAGGGCGGAACCCCGGACGATCTGCGCAGCCTGCTGGAGGACAAGTGC
>CAUFAM010000193.1 GCA_959022875.1 uncultured Oscillospiraceae bacterium
GGAACGGTTCTGAATGGGGAAGACTGCTTTATTGATTTTGCCTCTGAAATAATTCCGGAGGACGGGGAAGGCGTAGGGAGTTATGTCAGCGGCTCAACCGCTCTGGAGGATGAAAACCCTGAAGATAACCGGGTGTCATACCTCTGGCAGCGGGGTCCCTCCACTTTCTTGAAGTCTGGTACG
This sequence comes from uncultured Oscillospiraceae bacterium, assembly GCA_959022875.1. Classification (GTDB taxonomy): domain Bacteria; phylum Bacillota; class Clostridia; order Oscillospirales; family Oscillospiraceae; genus Lawsonibacter. Next base: position 184 of record CAUFAM010000193.1, read on the forward strand.
CAGAGCATGATTGGTTGCGCGATAACGCTGCGGCCCACATGGCTGACACAGGGAGGAAGCCAAGGGACCATTGCGGATTTTCGGGGAGATCAGAGAACGTTTACCATCCAATTGCCTGAAACGGACAGCGGATGGACATACCAACTGGGGTGCCCGTTCCAGGTGGACGAGGAGACCATGACACTGGAAGAACTTTATATTTCTCCCATCGGCGTGGCTTGCTTGGTAAAGGGAACCCCGCACGATTCCCGGATGTGGGGACCTCCTGGACTGTCCGGCATATATGAAAGCCTGGTTTTAAATATGGCAGACGGAGATTCGGTGGCTATGAGCCAGTCTGTGAGTCAGACCTATAATCCGGAGTCCGGAGAGGGACGGCTCGTATTTCAAACGGAACGGATTATCCAGCCTGAGAATGTGGTTTCGGTCACTTTGTTGGGCCAGACCTTCTCTCTGGAAAGCCTTACCCCGGCAGACTAAAAAAATCTTGCAATCACAGGAAAAAGGGGTACAATGGTTTTATCAAGCAACGAAGGAGGTATCCCTATGTCCGACTGCCTGTTTTGTAAGATTGTCAACGGCCAGATCCCGTCCAACAAGGTCTATGAGGACGATACGGTCTATGCTTTTTATGACATCGACCCCCAGGCGCCCACCCACTTTTTGGTGATCCCCAAGATGCATATTGCCTCTGTGGCCGAGATTACCCCGGAAAATGCCACTGTGGTGGCCCATATTTTCGCGGTCATCTCCAAGGTAACTAAGGAGTTGGGGTTGGAGAGCTACCGGGTAGTCTCCAACATTGGAGAGCAGGCCGGCCAGTCCGTCCCCCATCTCCATTTCCATGTCCTGTCCGGCCGGGATATGACCTGGCCTCCGGGCTGATGGAGGGCTTATGCTGCCGCAGGATCCTGTAATTTTGCTCAGCGTGGTCAATACCCGCCTGCGGGATGGCTGCAGTTGTCTGGAGGAGCTATGTTCCCAGGAAGATGTATGCCTGGAGGACCTGTGCGCCAGACTGGCGGCTATGGGCTATACCTATGACCGGGAGAGCAACCAGTTCAAGTAAAAAAGAGAGTGGGCCGCTTCTATTGAAGCGGCCCGGTTTTTGCATCTGGAACGGAAAAAACCTCTGTGTAATCATACACAGAGGTTTTTGAGCTTGCCTAATTCCAAATCACACAGCGCGGGTGACCTTACCGGAACGGAGGCATCTGGTGCAGACGTATACGTGGGTGGGAGCACCCTTCACGATCGCCTTCACGCGCTTCACGTTGGGCTTCCAGGTACGGTTGGAACGGCGGTGGGAGTGGGAGACCTGGATGCCGAAGGTGACGCCCTTGTCGCAGAATTCGCATTTGGCCATGTTGCTTACCTCCTCGCTATGAGAATCGCTTTCCAAAAAAGCTTCGACTGATATGATACCAGAAAGTCGAATAGAATGCAAGAACTTTTTTAAAAATTTCCTCGGAAAATCAAAGTGCTTCCCACACGGCTTTTTCTTGCCTAAATAACGATTTTGGTCTATACTAATAACCACGAACGGGGCACAGGGAGACAGGAGCACCTGTGCCCGGCCAGAGAGGGGAATTGAGCCATGACAGAAACTGTCAGCAGTGTCAGACTGGGAGAGATTATCCAGGAGTTTGACCTGGAGATCCTGCGTAAGGGCCCCGATTATGAAAATGTGCCCCTGCGTACCCTGGACGTAAACCGGCCGGGGCTTCCGCTGACCGGATTTTTTGAGCACTTCGATACCGAGCGTCTGCTGCTCATCGGGCTTACGGAGAGTACCTATGTAAATGGGATGACGCCGCAACAGCGCCGGGACAGCTTTGACCGCCTGCTGTCCTATCCGGTTCCCGCCCTGATCCTTACCCGGGGGCTGGAGCCCACCCGGGAGTGTATGGAGATGGCGGACAAGCATGACCGTACCATCCTGCGTACCCCGGTCCAGACCTCGGAATTTATGAGTGCCCTGATCAGCAGCCTCTATAACCATCTGGCACCCCAGATTACCCGCTCGGGGGTGATGATGGAAATTTACGGCGAAGGTGTCCTCTTCCAGGGGGAGTCGGGCGTGGGCAAGAGCGAAGTGGCCATTGAGCTTCTCAAACGCGGACACCGCCTGATTGCCGATGACGCAGTGGTCATCAAGATGACCAGCCATAAGGGGTTGGAGGCCAGCGCTCCGGAACTGATCCAGGGCTACATGGAGCTGCGGGGCATCGGCGTGGTAGATGTGAGCCGTCTGATGGGTATGGGAGCCATTAAAATGAGCCAGCAGATCGACCTTGTGGTCAATCTGGAGCCCTGGGACGATAACGCCGTGTATGACCGCTTCGGCCTGGAGTCCACCTTCACGGAGATTATGAGTGTGAAGGTGCCTGCCGTTACCATTCCGGTCAAGCCGGGCCGGAATCTGGCCAGCATTGTGGAAGTGGCGGCCATGAATAACCGCAACCGGAAGATGGGGCACAACGCGGCCCTGGAGCTGACCCACCGCATGGATCGGCATTTCCGGACGATAGAAGAAGGGGGAAAATAAGATGTATTATATTGGTATTGATGTGGGCGGCACCAATCTGGTGGCCGGCCTGGTGAATGAGAAAGGCCATATTCTGGACAAAGTGAGCCACCCTGTGGACAAGTCCATGTCGGCGGAGGAGCTGTGCCATGAGCTGGCCCGCCTGGCCCAGAAGGTCTGCGAGATGGGTGCGGTGCCCTATGAGCAGATTGAGGCAGTGGGTGTGGGTCTGCCCGGCCTGGTGGACAATGAAACCGGCATGGTGATCCAGACCCCTAATATGGCCTTCTCGGACACTCCTTTCCGCAAGCTCTTCCAGGAGGTGTGGGATGTCCCCGTCTTCCTGGCCAACGATGCCAACTGTGCCGCTGTGGGCGAGTACTGGGCCGGCGCGGCCAAGGGCTGTGATCCCGCAGTGGTGGTCACCCTGGGCACCGGCATCGGCGGCGGACTTGTGGCCAACGGTAAGCTCTTCACCGGCTATGCCAACTCCGGTATGGAAGTGGGTCACATGATCATCAAGCCCAACGGTGTGCTGTGCGGCTGCGGCAACCGGGGCTGCTGGGAGCAGTACGGCTCCGCCACCGCCCTCATCCGCCTGACCCAGGCGGAAATGGAGAAGGATAAGGACAGCGTGATGTGGGAGCTGTGCGAGGGTGACCGCTTCAAGGTTCAGGGCCGCATCGCCTTCCAGGGTGCCCGGCTGGGTGACCCGGCGGCCAAGCGTGTGCTAAACGTTTACCTCCAGGGCCTAGCCATCGGCATCAT
>CAUFAM010000194.1 GCA_959022875.1 uncultured Oscillospiraceae bacterium
CCAGGCGGCCCTGACAGCGCTTGCCCTCCAGCACCTGATTGACCACTTGCCGGAAGGGCTCCGAGCGGTCCAGGGTAAAGACATTGGCCTCTTCCGCGGGGGCCTGGGCTCCCAGCAGCTTCAGCGCTCCGGTATTATAGGAGAGCACTCTCCCCTTCTGATCCAACAGCACAAACCCTTCCGACATATTCTCCGTCAGGGCGGTAAATTCCCGCCGCCGCTGGCGCAAAAGCTCAATCTGGCTTTGAATAGTATTATTCTGGCGGCGAATCCGGGTCAGCAAAGGAGAAAGCTCGTCGTAAACCAGGCCATGCTCCTCCGGGTGCTCCAGGTCCAGCTCCAGGATCGGCCGGATAATCCCCCGGCTAAGCCGGGCGGACAGGGCCGCGGCCAGCGCCATGGTCACCACCAGGATGAGAAGGATGGGCTGCACCATGGACAGCAGCAGGCGAACTACCGTGTGCTGCTGCCCGGCCAGACGGATGACCGTGCCGTCGTCCAGGCGCTGGGCCACATAAATGGTGCGCTGAGCCAGAGTCGCTGACTCACGGCGTGCCGTCCCCTGAATGCCCAGCATGGCCTCCCGGATCTCCTCCCGGTTGGCGTGGTTCTCCATGGTGGAGGCGTCGGCGGTATTGTCATAGAGCACCGTCCCGTCCTGATCCACCCAGGTAATGCGGTTGGACGCCTGAAGGCCGTCAAAGTAGTCCATACCCATGGCCTCCACGCCCCGGGCCACCAAAGTGGCCTCATTTTCCAGCTCGGTGGTCAGGCGGCCGCTGGCATATTGGTACAGCATCCCCATAAACAGGGCGACCGACAGCAGGAACACCCAGATTCCCACGGCCAGGCAGTTGCGGAAAATTTTTTTCGTCATGTCCTTCTCCTCACAGTTCCGACGCCGCCCCGGCGGAACGGAGCTCCCCAGGGGTTACTCCCCGGAGATCTTATACCCCACGCCCCGCACAGTCTCAATGTAGCTGCCGCACTCCCCCAGCTTCTGGCGCAGGGTCCGGATGTGGACATCTACCGTACGGCTGGCCCCATCAAATTCATAGCCCCAAATGGTATTGAGCAGCTGATCCCGGGTAAATACAGTCCCCCGGCGCTCCATCAGCAGGGCCAAAAGCTGAAATTCCTTCAGGGTCAGGGTTACTTCCTTCTCGCCCACCCGGACAATATGCCGCTGGGGATCCACAAACAGCTCTCCCAGCCGGCATACACTCCGCTCCTCCTCGGGGGCGCTGTGGCGCAGGGCGGCCCGAATCCGGGCCATCAGCTCCATCATGCCAAAGGGCTTTGCAATATAGTCGTCCGCCCCCTGATCCAGGCCCAGCACCTTATCATACTCGGTGCTCTTGGCCGTGAGCATAAGAACGGGCAGCTTCCGGGTAGCCGGGTCAGCCCGCAGGCGTCCCAGCACCTGCAGCCCGTCCTCCTCCGGAAGCATAATGTCCAGCAGCAGCAAATCGGGCTTTTTCTCTCCGAGGGCGCGCCAGAACTGGGAGGGCCGCTCAAAGCCCTCCGCCTCCATTCCCTGGCTGTTCAGGGTATATACCACCAGCTTACGGATGCTGGCGTCGTCCTCTAAGATGTAAATCAATGAAGTTCCCCGCTTTCTGTGCTTGGTCAGTCCTCTTCATATTCCCCGGTGATGGCATATTCCACCCACTGGGCAATGTTGCATGCGTGGTCGCCGATGCGCTCAAAGTACTTGGCTACCATGAGCAGATCCAGGCAAAGCCCGCCGTCACGCCCCTGGGCGATGAGGTCGGTCAGCTTCTCCCGCACCGTCAAAAACAGTCCGTCCAGCTCATCATCCCTAGCGATCACCCCATGGGCCAGCTTCAGATCCCCCCGGACAAAGGCGTCCACGCTGTCGGTGACCATACTGATAGCTGTCCGGGCCATGTCTCCCACAGGCACTTCCATGATGACGCTGCTGCGGTTCATATCCCGGGCAATTTCGGCAATGTCGCTGGCCTGGTCGCCAATGCGCTCCATGTCGGAAATCATCCGCATGGCGGCAGAGACGGCACGCAGGTCGCTGGCCACAGGCTGCTGACGCAGCAGCAGCTTCATGCACTGGCCCTCGATGTCCCGCTCCTTGTGGTCGATCTCCTGTTCCAGATAGGCCGCCCGGGCTCCAAGCTGCCGGTCGCCGTCCAGATAGGCCTTGGTGGCCGCGGAGATGGCCTCTTCACACAAAGCGCCCATCTCAATCAGCTCTACATTGAGCCGCTCCAGCTGTTCCTGAAAATGGTTTCTCATATCAGCCAAACCTCCCGGTGATGTAATCCTCCGTGCGCTTATCCTTGGGCATGGAGAAGATCTGTTCCGTGTCGCCAAACTCCACCAGTTCTCCCAACAGGAAGAAGGCGGTATTGTCGGAAATACGGGCGGCCTGCTGCATGTTGTGGGTCACCATGATGATAGTATAATCCTTTTTCAGCTCGGCGGCAAGATCCTCAATTTTCGAGGTGGAGATGGGATCCAGAGCGGAGGTGGCCTCATCCATCAGAAGCACATCGGGCTTCACCGCCAGGGCCCGGGCAATGCAAAGGCGCTGCTGCTGGCCGCCGGACAGGCCCAGCGCAGACTTCTTCAGCCGGTCCTTTACCTCGTCCCAGATGGCCGCGCCCTGAAGGGACTGCTCCACGATCTCATCCAGCTTTACCTTGCTGCGGATGCCGTGGGTGCGGGGGCCGTAGGCCACGTTGTCATAGATGGACATGGGGAAGGGATTGGGCTTCTGGAAGACCATGCCGATGCGCCGGCGCAGGTCGGTCACATCCCGGCCGGGGGCGTAGATGTCCTCGTCCCGGTAGTAGAGGGAGCCCTCAATGCGCACGCTGGGAATGAGGTCGTTCATACGGTTAATGGAGCGCAGGAAGGTGGACTTGCCGCAGCCGGAGGGCCCGATCAGGGCGGTGATCTCATGCTCCGGGATATCCATGTTAATAGACTTCAGAGCGTGGTTTTCTCCGTAATACAGGTTCAGATCCTGCGCTCTGAGGACAATCTGTTCACTCATCGATCAATACCTACCTTTATTTCTTTCTAAGCCCTCTGCCCACCATCTTGGCAGCCAGATTGATAATCAGGGTAATGGCCAGCAGCACCACGGCCACAGAGAAGGCCAGGTCAAAATCCGCCCGCTCCTTGGCATACACATAAAGGGCCACGGTCAGGGTGGAGCCGGAGCTCTGGAGCAGGCTGGTCAGCCCATCCCGGAAATACTCCTGCATGGACATGCTCATGCCTACGGTATAAAGGAGCACCGCGGACTCACCCACAATGCGCCCGATGGCCAGAATGCACCCGGTGACAATTCCGTCCACAGAGGAGGGCAGCACCACGGTGCGGATCATGTGCCACTTGCCCGCCCCCAGGCCAAGGGAGCCCTCCCGGTAGCTCTGGGGCACCGTCTTCAGGGACTCCTGGGTGGTGC
>CAUFAM010000195.1 GCA_959022875.1 uncultured Oscillospiraceae bacterium
GACCTATACGGCAGACGGACTGGGAGCCTTCGGCGGCTGGTATATCCACCTGGCGGTGGTGCCCAATTTTGGAGGCAGTGAAGGGACTCCGGCGAAGGAGGCGCTCCACTTCTTTTACGGCGGGGACAGCGACGCGCCTGCCGTCATCAAATGGTTTGACTACACCTCATCCCCTCGTGAGCGGGACTGGGAGGAGGAGCTGGTGTTGCAGATTCCTCAGTTTCCCGGCGTGACCTTCCGGGCTACTGCGGAGCAGATCACGGCCCAGGGGGAGAAGTTTGGGGGGCGGGTACTCCCTCTGGTCACAGGAATGCCCATCCATAACGCCTACTTCTGCGACCTCACCGAGGACGGCCTGCCTGAGTTGTGCACCACTCTCAGTTGGGGCTCCGGCATGATTGACACCCGGGTGCTGGTTTATGATTACGGAGAAGGAACCGGCTATACGATGGAGAGCCGGGGAACATACGACTATGCCCTGCGGTACAACGATGAGGAGGGCCTGCTGTATGTGGATGTAACGCCCTATGGGGAGGATACGGTGACAACCTCCGGCCCCCTGGCGTTTGGGGATGGCTGTCTTCAGATTCTGGAAAGCTCCCTGGAGTGGGAAGGGGGCGGACGAACTATGCTGTTGCCCGGAGACTACGACTTTGACCAGGACGGAACCCCGGAGATGGTGGAACTGATTACTTACTTTGGCGAGGGAACCTATTATGAGCTGAGGGTAACCGGGGCGGATGGTAAGCAGCTGTGGAGTGGAGAGGCCTATCCCGTCCATCCGGGCTATAACAGCATTTTTGCCTGCCGCCTGGAGGATGGGGACTACCTGCTCCAGTACCACCCCACCATGTATCAGGGCTATGCCACCTACGCCTATGAGCTGTTCTCTCTGGACAAATCGGGAAACCCTGTAACCAAGCAGGAAAACAGCGTCAGCTTTGATGTGAACTGGGGCACGCCCATGCACGAGAGCTTTGATGCCGAAGCGGTTGCTGATTTTATGGACGAGCTCAACGGCTTGCTGGCGCAAAGCAAGCTTCTGGTGACCACAGATACCGCTTTGGAGGGGATGGATCCGGACCATCCCCAGGACAACCTGTGGTGGCTTCAGGACGAGACGCAGTGCGGCGGCTATCGCTATGATGATAGCCTGAGCATGCGGGAAAACCTGCTGGCTTACGGGGAACTGATCGGGGAGTAGCAAGGCTTTTGCTCATACCCGGGACAACCAGAACCAAGGGCCCCCGGCCTGTGCCGGGGGCCCGGTTTTTCTTGATTTTCTCGATATTCGAGATATAATACAGTTAAGAAACTCGATCATCGAGAAAGGAGGAGCGGCCATGCCCAGAGAGAAGTTCAAGACGTTGACCGAGCAGATGTTTTATATCCTGCTGTGCCTGCGCCGGGAGTGCCGGGGGGTGGACATTCTGGAGACCGTCCGGGCCACCACCGCCGGACGGGTCACCATTGGCTCGGGAACCCTCTACGATCTGCTGGAGCAGTTTTTGGCAGAGGGGATGATCCGGGAGACGAAGCTGGAGGGGCGCAGCCGCAGCTACCTCATAACTGACAAGGGCCGGGAGCTGCTGGGCCGGGAGTACCGGCGCATCCGCTGTCAGGCTGCCGACTATGACCGGGTGCTGCGGGAGGAGGGGGCAGTATGAGGGAGCACAGGCGCATCCTGACCAATTTCTCCTTCTATGATCCTCAGACCATCCAGAACAAGCTGGAGGAGATGGCGGCAAAGGGCTGGATGATCCGCAAGGTGGGTAATCTGTTCTGGACTTTTGAGAAGATTCCTCCTCAAAAGCTTCGCTTTGCGGTGACCTACTTTCCAGGAGCCTCGGAGTTTGATCCCTGGCCCAGCCAAAAGCAGCTGGATAAGGAGGCCTTCTGTGCCCAGGATGGGTGGAAGCTGGTGCTGCGGTGGGATGCCATGCAGATTTTCTGCAACGACCGGGAGGATGCCGTCCCCATTGAGACCGACCCGGTGCCCCAGGTGGAGAACATCCGCCGGGTGATGAAGAAAAAGGTGCTTGCAACCCAGCTCTTTGCCGCCGTACTTATGCTGGGGTATGTTTATTTTCAGCTTACCCGGATCTGGAAGGACCCGGCGGACTACCTCTCCAACGGGTTTTATCTCTTTTCCCTGCCCGTGTGGGTGCTGCTGTTCCTTGCCGCTATCCGTGAAGCCTGGACCTATTTTTTCTGGAGTTTCCGGGCTAAACGGGCGGCGGAGGACGGGGTATTCCTGCCGGTCAAAAGGAGCAAGTGGCTGGACTGGGGACTGGCGGCCCTGTCTACCCTGTTTTTGCTGCTGGCCTTTGCCGGCGGAGGCTTCCACCTGCTGTATATGGCCTGCTGGGCAGGGATGATGGGGGCAGTCTTTTTCCTTACCAACCGGCTGATGGGATGGCTGAAGAAAAAGGGGGCGCCCCGGGTGGTGAACTTGGCGGTAAGCTGCACCTGTGTGATGGTCCTGGTGGTGGCCGGAGTTGCGGGAATTGTGGCTGCCACGCTGGGGGGCTGGCTCCCTCTGGAGGACGGGAGAAAACCGGTGGGGCAGTATGATTGGGACGGGCTGACCATGGACATTTACGATGATCCCCTGCCCCTCACGGTGGAGGATTTGGTGGAGGTGGACGCACGGTGGTCCAAGGAGGCTCGTTTCCAGGAGACCCCGCTGGTGGCCTACGGGGACTACCGGCAGGATCTGCTGTTTGGTCAGGAAATCCGGGGATATGAGCTCAGCTATGAGATCACCGATGTAAAGCTGCCACAGCTCTATAAGTTTGTGAAAGACCGCCTGATCAGCCAGCGTCAGGATGAGGTGTATGAGGATTTTGTGTTTGTGGATCACTATGAGCCCATAGACCCAGCTCCCTGGGGAGCACAGGAGGCCTATCAGCTTTATTGGAGCGACGGGGTGATGGACACCTATCTGATCTGCTGGGAAACCCGCATTGTGGAGATCAAATTTTACTGGACGCCCACATCGGAGCAGATTGGCCGGGCGGCAGAGATTCTGCGCGGTTGAATGAACGGGACATATTTGGGAGAGCCCTGAGAGGGGCTCTCTTTTTTTGCCGGTCATGAAAAAGGAGGCATATGCAAAAAATAAAATAAACTACATTTGTATAATATCTTGACAAGTGTAGGATAAGGGGATATGATAGCTCCACCAAACAAGGAGGCGACGACAATGGTTCATCATACACAGGCCCATCTGGATCTGCGTCAGCGCAAGACCCGCAAGCTGCTGGTGGAGGCGCTGGCCCAGCTGCTGGAGGAGAAACCCTTCCAGGAGTTGTCGGTTACCGATATTTGCCGCCGGGCTATGGTGCACCGCACCACCTTTTATGCCCATTTCAATGACAAGCAGGAGCTGCTGCACTACCTGCTGGAAGGACTGGAGCGGGAGTGTGCTGCCACGT
>CAUFAM010000196.1 GCA_959022875.1 uncultured Oscillospiraceae bacterium
AGGGAACAACATGAACCGTACCTTGGAACAGATCCTGCCGAACGTGCAGAAGCCGGCCCGGTATACCGGCGGAGAATATAACGCGGTGGTCAAGGACCGTGGAGAGGTGGACCTGCGCTATGCCCTGTGTTTCCCGGACACCTACGAGATCGGTATGTCTAATTTGGGCTGCCGGATTTTGTATGGAGTCATGAACCGGGAAAAGGGAGTATGGTGTGAGCGGTGCTACGCCCCTTGGGGAGATATGGAGGAGCAAATGCGCCGGGAGGGGCTGCTTCTCTATGGCCTGGAGAGCGGTGACCCCATTTCCGATTTTGACATCATTGGGTTCTCCCTGGGCTATGAGATGGCCTATACCAATGTACTCAATATGCTGGATCTGGCGGGGCTTCCCTTGCGTTCGGAAGAGCGCCCCCAGCTGACGCCCCTGGTGGTGGCAGGCGGTACTTGTTGCTATAACCCAGAGCCCTTGGCCCCCTTCATCGACTTCTTTGTCCTTGGAGAAGGGGAGGAGGTCACCCTGGAGTACATCGAGCTCTACCGTCAGGCCCGTGAGGAGTGCTGGACCAAGGCGGAGTTTCTCCAGGAGGTCGCTAAAATTCCCGGTATCTACGTTCCGTCCTTTTATGAGCCGGTTTATCGCCCGGACGGCACGCTGGAGGAGATGGCCATTGTACCCGGCTCGGAAGCGCCGGAGAAGGTGACCAAGCGCGTGGTGGAAAATATGGACCAGTCCTATTTTCCCGTTAAGACTATTATCCCTTCCACGGAGATTGTACACGACCGGGTCATGCTGGAGCTGTTCCGGGGCTGTATCCGGGGCTGCCGCTTCTGCCAGGCGGGCTATGTGTACCGCCCGGTGCGCAACCGCAGCCCCAAGCTGCTGGCGGAATACGGCAAAGCCGCCTGCGAGGACTCCGGCTATCAGGAGATGACCCTGTCCAGCCTGTCCTCCACCGACTATCCCTGTCTGCTGGAGCTGTGTGACGAGCTTCTGGATTACTGCGCCCCCCGGGACATCGGCCTGTCCCTGCCCTCCCTGCGGGCTGATACCTTCTCCATGAACCTGATGGAGCGCCTTCAGCGGGTGCGCAAGGGCGGGCTGACCTTTGCCCCCGAGGCGGGCACCCAGCGTCTGCGGGATGCCATCAATAAGAATCTCCGGGAAGAGGATCTGCTCCAGTCCGTGCGTACCGCCTTTGCGGGGGGATGGAGCGGCGTGAAGCTCTATTTCATGCTGGGCCTGCCCACCGAGACAGACGAGGATGTACTGGGCATTGCCGACCTTGCCCGGAAAGTCTATTTTGCCTGGCGGGAGTGTACCCCCAACAAGGCAAGAGGGGTGCGGATCACCGTGTCCACTTCCTGGTTTGTGCCCAAGCCCCACACCGCCTTCCAGTGGGACGCCCAGATCCCGGTGGAGGAGTACCAGCGCCGGGTAAACCTGCTGCGGGACGCCCTGAAGCGGGACAAGTCCATCACCTACAACTGGCACGACCCGGAGACCAGCTACCTGGAGGCTATTTTCTCCCGGGGTGACCGGCGTCTGGCCGATGTGCTGGAGTGGGCCTGGGAGCATGGGGCCAAAATGGATTCCTGGACGGAATATTTTGATTTTCAGCGTTGGATGGACGCTCTGAAGGCCTGCGGCCTGGACGGAGACTTCTATGCCCACCGGGAGCGTGGGAAAGATGAGATTTTCCCCTGGTGCCGCATTGACCCCATGGTGAGCACCAACTTTTTGTGGCGGGAGCGGGAGCTGTGCTACCAGTCCCAGACGACTCCCGATTGCCGCACCCGCTGCTCCGGCTGCGGGGCAAACAGACTGCTTTCAGGAGGTGTGTGCAATGGCTGACCGCCTGCTCTTTTCCAAAACGGGACGGGCACGGTATATCTCCCATCTGGATCTCATGCGCACCTTCCAGCGGGCCTTTGCCCGGGCGAAAATCCCCATTAAGCACACAGAGGGCTTTCATCCACACCCCTTTGTCTCCATCGCTCTGCCCTTGTCAGTGGGATATTCCAGCGAGTGCGAGATTTTGGAATTTGGGCTTCTGGAGGGGACAGACCCTGAGACGGTGCCCGCCCGGCTCAGCGCGGTTATGCCCGAGGGAATTGTAGTTCACCAGTGCTACCCCGCCCAGCGAAAGCTGAAGGAACTTTCTTACGTCCACTATATCATGAACTTTGAATACCCGGAAGGGCGGCCCCAGGAGTGTGAGCCCGCCATTGCCCAGCTGCTGGGGCGGGAGAGCCTTGTGGTGGAAAAGAAGTCCAACAAGTCCAAGAAGGGATATACCGAAGTAGATCTGATCCCTCTGATCCGGGAGTGGAACGTGGAGTGCCAGAGCGATACCATGACCCTGAGCATGGTGGTGTCCGCACAGAATCCGGGCCTCAACCCGGAGCTGATCCGTGCAGCCTTTTGCCGGGAATACCCTCAGTTTGCACCCCAGTTTGTTACCTTCCACCGGCGTGAGGTGCTGGACGGAGAAGGGAACCTGTTTCGGTAAGGAAAATTTTCCTTGACAAAGGATTTAGAATGTGGTAACATCCCAACACAAACAAAGGGGAGTAGTCGGCGCGCTTCGGCGCGCGGCAGCGGTCAACATCTTGGGCTTTGCCCTGGCCGTGTCTGAAATGACAAGACCTGCGTTCCACCCGGAACGCAGGTCTTTTTTGTTTCACATACGCTTCTTTGGGGAAGAATAGAAAAAAACGAAGGGAAGTAAAAGCATGGGATTTGAATTTCTGTGGGAGGGCCTGCTGGCGATTACGCCGCAGCAGGTAGTCATGTATGTGGTTGGCGCCGTTCGTATCTGGCTGGCCATCGAAAAGGGATTTGAGCCTGCACTGCTCATGCCCATGGGCTTTGGTGCAATTCTGGTGAACCTGCCCCTGTCCGGCGTCATCAATCAGGTGAGCGCGGGAGTGGGGGAGACCCACGGAATTATCCAGTGGCTCTTTGAAGTGGGAATTGAGGCCAGCGAGGCCATGCCCATCCTGCTGTTCATCGGCATTGGCGCTATGATTGATTTCGGGCCGCTTCTGGCCAACCCCAAGCTCTTCCTGTGCGGCGCCGCTGCTCAGGCCGGCATCTTCCTGACCATCCTGATTGCGGCTGGGCTGGGCTTTGACATTAAGGACGCTGCCTCCATCGGTATCATCGGCGCCGCGGACGGCCCCACCTCCATTCTGGTGTCCCAGACCCTGAAGAGCAACTATGTGGGCGCCATCGCTGTGGCTGCCTACTCCTATATGGCTCTGGTGCCCATTATCCAGCCCTTTGCCATTAAGCTGGTGACCACCAAGAAGGACCGGGCTATGCGTATGCCCTACCAGCCCAAGGGCGTAACCCGCCGGATGCGGATCATGTTCCCCATTATCGTGACGGTCATCGCCGGACTGGTGGCTCCTTCCTCTGTGGCTCTGGTGG
>CAUFAM010000197.1 GCA_959022875.1 uncultured Oscillospiraceae bacterium
CCGTAGTACTCGGTACGGATGGGCTCCCGCTCCGCCACGGTGTAGGTCGCCAGGTCCTCCATGGCCATCAGGCTGCCATTGGCCTGGAGACCGTCCACCATCTTCTGAGCCAGCTCGCCGGTATAGAACTCCTCGATGCCGCCCTTGGCAATGGCTTCCAGGGTGTCGGCCAGGGGCTCGTTCTTGAACAGATCGCCGGTCGCATAGGGGAGGCCGTCGTTGGTGTAGATGGCCGCAGCCTCCTCATTGGCGGAGATCATATCAAAGGAGTCCATGATGGCATTGGCCAGACGCTCCTCGATGGGGAAGCCCTCCCGGGCCAGCTTGATGGCGGGGGCCATGACCTCTTCCGGGGTCATGGTGCCATACTTCTCCAGGGCGGTGAGCAGACCAGCCACCTGACCGGGGACGGCGGCATTCTTGGCCGTGGCAGAGTCTGTCTCCGGATTGTACCAGCCGGGCTCCACCGCCACGGGGACAGTCTCCATGTACTCCAGGATCTCGTACTCGTGGTTATCCGCCAGATAGATGTTCATCATGCCGCAGCCGCCGATGCCGCTCAGGTTGGGCTCACACACGCCCACTGCGAAAGCGGTGGCCACCGCCGCGTCCACGGCGTTGCCGCCGGCCTGCAGGATCTCCAGGCCGGCCTGAGAGGCGTACACGCTGCCGCTGGATACGCCGCCGTGGGTGCCGATGGCACCGTTTCCGAACTCATCGCCCTCCATGGTCTCAGGGATCTCGGGGGTCTCCGGCTCAGAGGCAGCGGGCTCTGAAGAAGCTGCGGGAGGGGTGGAGCTGGCTGCCGGCTGGGTGGTCTGTCCGCAGCCCGCCAGCAGGGACAGCATCATTGCAAGTACAAGAGCCAGTGCGCTGAATTTCGTTGTCAGGGACTGATTATTCCGTTTCATATGCTCTCCTCCTTATTGATGTAACATTTTTTACCTCGCATACATCTCCTCATGGGCCTTCTTTTCCTCCCTTCTCATTCCGTTTCAAATGCCCATCAGACTTTTGGTATCTGTATGCGCTGGCTTTCTCAATAGGCCAGTGACTTGTACTGCCGGCGGTTATCTCCGCCCGCATAGACAAAGCCGTCGTCCGGGTCCACCAGGACCACGCCCACACTGCCCAGGCTGGTGTTCCAGTCCTTTCCGGAGTCCACCTCATAGCCCGCGTCGATCAGGGCCTGGATGGTCTCCTCCGGCAGCCGGGGCTCGGCGTACACCTTCAGCGGGGCGCTGTACGAGGTGAAGATGGCCCGGGGCTCGTTGATGGCCTGCTGCAGGTCCATGTCGAACAGCAGCACTGCATTGAGGATCTGGACGATGGCAGGCGGGATGCACCAGCTGCCGGGGGAGCCGATGGCCATGATAGGCTCGCCGTCCTTGACCACCAGGGTGGGGCACATAGTGCTCATGACCCGCAGGCCGCCCTGGACAAAGTTGGGGTTGTCTTTTTCTGCAATGTCCAGCTTCTGGTTGGACAGGTGGGCGTTCAGGGGGAAGCCGGTACCCGGAGCCACGATACAGGATCCGAAATATCCGCCGATGGTGTGGGTGGTGCTCACCATATTCCCAAACTCGTCAATAACGGAGACGTGGGTGGTGGAACCGCTTTCCGGCGTGGCGGTGGTCAGCTTCTCAAAGGGGAGGCCCTCCCCGGGAACAAGAGTGGGGTTGACCTTGCCGTCCTTGGGCATGTCGTTCTCCACCCGCTCCTTGGCGTACTCCTTGGAGATCAGGGTATCGATGGGCAGCTCATAAAAATCCGGGTCCCCGAAGTAGGTGATGCCATCCGCCATGCTCAGCCGCAGAGCCTCGTTGAAGGTGAACAGATATTCCGGGGTGTTGAAGCCCATAGAGACCAGGTCGTAGTTCTCCAGGATATTGAACATCTCCAGCATGGGGGCGCCGCCGTTGGAGGGCGGGCCCTGGGTCACGATCTCATAGCCGTGATAAGTGGTGCTGATGGGCTCCCGCTCCACGCTGGTGTAGCTGGCCATATCCTCCATGGTGAGCAGGCCGCCCAGGCGCTGGACCTCGTCCACGATGGTCTGGGCGATGCTCCCCTTGTAGAACTCGTCGATGCCGCCCTCCGCGATCTTGCGCAGGGTATCCGCATAGTCGGGGTTGGTGAAGTGGTCCCCCACCGCATAGGGCAGGCCTTCGTTGGTAAATATCTTGGCCGCCTCCTCGTTCTGCACCAGTTTGTCGAAGCTGGCCGAGGCCCGCTCCTCAAAGCTGATGTGGACATCGAAGCCCTCCTCCGCCAGCTGGATGACAGGGGCCAGCACCTCCTCCCGGGTCATGGTGCCATACTTCTCCAGGGCGGTCAGGGCACCGTGGACCTGTCCAGGGACGGTGACCAGCATGGCCCCCTTCTTCTCATTGATCTCGTCCAGAGTGTCGATGCCCGCCGCCGCAGGAGCGGTCTCCATGGCCTCGATACAGATGTACTCGCCCGTCTCCTTCAGATAGATGGTCATGAAGCTGGCGCCGCCCAGGCTGGTGGCACCCGGCTCGGTGAGGCTGTTGGCAAAGATCATGGCCACCGCGGCGTCCACCGCGTTGCCCCCCGCCTCCAGGATATCCATGCCGATGCGGGAGGTGTACTCATTGGCGCTGACCACCGCTGCCTGATAGCCTACCGCGGCGTTGCCGTAGGTATCTGTGGTCAGCTCGGGCAGGGCGGGCTGTTCCGGCGTCTGCGTGCTCTGGCTGGCCGCCGGGGGCGTGCTGCCGGCCTCCGGAGAACTGCTCTGGCTCCCGCCGGGGCCGCATCCGGTGAGCAGTCCCGTCAGCAGGGATAGGGTCAGGGTCAGGGCCGCCAGCGAGGATCCAATGTGTCTGCGTCTGTTTCCCATTTTGACTCTCCTTTCCAATAGGGCCGTGCGTTCACCTTATGTTTTATTTCCGTCTGTTCCAGCTTATTCCTCCCCCCATTGTGATGGACGGCAGCGACCATCTGCGCCCACCATAATTCTAACTAAATCTATCATACAGCGCCCCCATTTCATTGTGCAATTTTTTCTCTTATTTATTTCTGAAATTTTAAAAATTTATGAACAGGCCACTCTTATCCTTTTTTGATCCGTCATTTTTTCCCTTTTATTTCTAGTTTTTTCTCATTTTTCTCTTCCGCTCTCTTTTTTAGGCATCTTCCCTTTTATATTTTTATTTGTCTATTTTGACCACAGCTTTTTCTGTCCCGGACAATGAGAAAGCGCCGGCCAGCCCAATGGCTGACCGGCGCTTTTTGTCCCGCCTTATAGTCCTGTTTCGGGCTTTTCCCCGTCGCCCGCCTCCCGGATCATCCGGTAGCGCTGTTTGGGGCGCCCCACCTTTCCATAGTGCTGGCTCACCTCCACCCGGTTCACCGACACCAGATATTGCAGATATCGGTAGGTGGTCTGATAGGCCAGCCCCG
>CAUFAM010000198.1 GCA_959022875.1 uncultured Oscillospiraceae bacterium
TCAGACGGTGGCCGGCCTCACCCAGGGCCGGGAGCTGAAGGGAAAGATCGTCTTTTTGGGCGGCCCTCTTCACTTCCTCATGGGTCTGCGGGAGCGCTTTGTGGAAACCCTGAAGCTGGACGGCGAACACGCCGTCTTCCCTGAGGACGGTGACTGCTTCGCCGCCATGGGCGCAGCCCTGTGCGCCACCGACTATGAGCCCGCTCCCTTCGAAACGGTGCTAAAGAAGCTGGAGGACAGCGCGGAGGCCACCACTCTGGTGGACACCATGCCTCCCCTCTTCACTTGCCAGGAGGACTATGACGCCTTTGTGGCCCGGCACAACGCCAACCGCCCCCCCGAGGTGGACATTCACACCTACACCGGCCCCGCCTGGCTGGGTCTGGACTCCGGCTCCACCACCATCAAGCTGGCCCTCATTACCGAGGATGGCGGTCTTCTCTATACCTACTACCACTCCAATCTGGGCAATCCTGTCTCCATCGTTCTGGAACAGCTGAAGAAGATCTATGAGCTGTGCGGCGACCGCATTGAAATCAAGGGCGCTGCCGTCACCGGCTACGGCGAGGATCTTATTAAGAACGCCTTCAACTGTGACTTAGGCCTGGTGGAAACCATGGCCCACTACAAGGCTGCCGCTCACTTTGAGCCCGATGTGGACTTTATCATTGACATCGGCGGCCAGGACATGAAGTGCTTTAAGATCCGCAACGGGGCCGTGGACTCCATCATGCTCAACGAGGCCTGTTCCTCCGGCTGCGGCTCCTTCATCGAGACCTTTGCCAAGGCTCTGGGCTATGACATCGCCACCTTCTCCAAGCTGGGCCTGTTTACCCAAAAGCCGGTAAACCTGGGCTCCCGGTGCACCGTGTTTATGAACTCCAGCGTCAAGCAGGCCCAAAAGGACGGAGCCAGCGTGGAGGACATCTCCGCCGGTCTCTCCACCTCCATCGTGAAAAACGCCATTTACAAGGTTATCCGGGCGGCCAGCGCCGACGACCTGGGGCAGCACATTGTGGTACAGGGCGGTACCTTCCTCAATGACGCAGTGCTCCGGGCCTTTGAGCAGGAGCTGGGCCGGAACGTGACCCGGCCGGTCATTTCCGGCATTATGGGAGCCTTTGGCGCCGCCCTGGCTGCCCGGGATCTGCACCTGGAACACAGCAGCCTGCTGGGCGCCAAGGCGCTGGAAAAATTCGTCCACACTGCCAAGCCCGCCACCTGCGGACTGTGCACCAACCACTGCTCCCTCACCGTCAATTCCTTTAACGGCGGACGGCGCTTCATCTCGGGCAACCGCTGCTCCCGCCCTCTGGGTGAGGAGCCCCACCGCCAGCCCGATCTCATGCGCTACAAATACACCAAGCTCCGCACCCTGCACGGCAAGGGCAAGGGAGATGGCTCCCGGGGCCGGATCGGAATTCCCTTCGGGCTTAACATGTATGAAAACCTCCCCTTCTGGTTTGAGCTGTTTACCAAACTCAACTTTGAGGTGGTTCTCTCCCCTGAGTCCTCCCGGAAACTCTACCTGAAGGGCCAGCGCACCATCCCCTCTGATACCGTCTGCTATCCCGCCAAGCTCCTCCACGGCCATGTGGAGGCCCTGGTGGAGGCTGGGGTGGACGCCATCTTCTACCCCTGCATGCCCTACAACTTCAACGAGGGCGTCAGCGACAACAACTATAACTGCCCCGTGGTGGCCTACTACCCTGAGCTGCTGGCCGCCAACGTGCCTGAGCTGAAAACCACCCGATTCCTCGACCCCTACTTCGGGCTCCACCGTCCCAAGGACTTTGAGCGCCGGGCCGGAGAGTGGTTCTTCAACGAGTTCCAGGTTCCCAAGCGGGAAACCTCCGCCGCCGTGAAAGCCGCTTATGCCGCCTACGACGCCTATAAGGACGATCTGAGGGAGACGGGCAAGCGCTACATTGAGCAGGCCCGCCGGGAAGGAAAGCCCATCCTGGTGGTGGCCGGCCGGCCCTACCACATGGACCCGGAGATCAACCACGGTATTAACGACCTCATCACCTCCTATGGTTTCATTCTGGTCACCGAGGACGCGGTGGCCTACCTGGAGGATAAGGCCCCCCGCCATGTGCTCAACCAGTGGACCTACCACGCCCGGATGTACAACGCGGCCAGGTATGTGTGTACCCAGAAGGATATGGAGCTCATTCAGCTGGTGAGCTTCGGCTGCGGCATTGACGCCATTACCGGCGACGAGATGCGCTCCATTCTGGAGCAGGGCGGCAAGCTCTATACTCAGCTGAAAATTGACGACATCAGTAATCTGGGCGCCGTCAGGATCCGAATCCGCTCCCTGATGGCTGCCATTGAGGCAAGAAAGGAACATTGATTATGGCGAAATTGGTATATGATGAATCCGGTCGTCTTCTGTTCACCAAGGAGATGAAGGAGGAGTACACCCTCCTGATGCCTCAGATGCTCCCCGTCCACTTCGGCATGCTGAAAAAGCTGCTGGAGTGTGAGGGATATAAGGTGGATATGCTCACCACCAACCACCGGGGCATTGTGGATGAGGGCCTCAAGTACGTCCACAACGACACCTGCTACCCCGCCCTGCTGGTCATCGGCCAGCTCATCGACGCGGTGAAGCACGGGGGCTATGACCCCCATAAGGTGGGCCTGCTCATCACCCAGACCGGCGGCGGCTGCCGGGCCAGCAACTACATCCACCTGCTCCGGAAGGCCCTGGAGAAGGCCGATATGGCCTACATTCCCGTGGTCTCCGTCAACCTGTCCGGCCTGGAGAAAAACCCCGGCTTCTCCCTGACCCTCCCCTTCATCCGCAAGGCGGTGTACGCCATGATGTACGGCGACATCATCGTCAACGTGGCCAACCAGGTCCGCCCCTACGAGGTAACTGAAGGCGCCGCCGACGAGATGATCGACCACTGGTCCCAGAAGCTGGTGGACGGCTTCCAGGCGGGCAAGGGTATGACCCGCGCCCAGATGCGCCAGAACTTTGACGCCATCTGCTCCGACTTTGCTGCCATCCCTGTGGCGGGCGAGCCCAAGATCCGTGTGGGCGTGGTGGGCGAGATCTATGTGAAGTTCGCCCCTCTGGGCAACAACAACCTGGAGAAGTTCCTGCTCAGTGAGGGCGTGGAGCCTGTGGTGCCCGGCCTGACCGACTTTATCATCTTCAAAATCTTCAACCGGGTGTCCGACGTGGATCTGTACGGCGGCAAGTGGATCAAGAAGGCCGCCTGCAAGGCCTTCATGGCCTACATCGAGGGCTGCCAGAAGGACATGATCGAAGCTCTGGAGCGCTCCGGCCGCTTCCGCGCCCCTGGCACCTTCCGGGAGCTTCACAGCCTGGTGCAGGGTTACCTGGGTGACGGCAACAAGATGGGCGAGGGCTGGCTGCTCACCGCCGAGATGCTGGAGCTCATCC
>CAUFAM010000199.1 GCA_959022875.1 uncultured Oscillospiraceae bacterium
GCTGTCCCTCCAGGTCAAGCAGATTCTGGAGGAGAACAAGGCGGAGCGGCATATCCGCGGAGGAATTGCCACCCGGAAAAAGTACAAAGGAACGTAAGCGGCTGGGCATAGTACCGGGCCCGGAACAAAAAAGCAGACACGCCATAATGCGTGTCTGCTTTTTTGTTTTATGGCATAAAGACGGAGGAAAACGGCTCTAATCCAATGGTGGGGAGGGCCTGCGGCCCGGACGGATTTGCAGGAGAAAAACCGTAATCTGAAACAGAACAATGGCCGTCCACCCAAGCCCCGTGGCCAGGGCCACCGCGTCCAGTCCCATAGTATCCACCAGAAGATAGGTGGCGATGACCCGGATGGCGATCTGAAGGGTGGTGCCGAAGAAGGTGATGTTCATGCGTCCCGTTCCCCGGAACCAGCCCACAAAGGAGTTTCCAAAGAAAGAGAGCAGGAAAAACCAGCTGATAAGCTGAAGGTAGGACACACAGGGGGCCATTCCCTCGCCGCCTCCCAGGAAGAGGTGGGCCAGGGGCTGGGCAAAGATTCCCATGGCCGCGGAGAACAAGACGCCCACCCCTATCGTAACGGCGCTGCCCATGAGAAAGCCCCGCAGGGCCCGGCGGTCCTCTCCGGCGCCGTGATTCTGGGCAATGAAGATGGCCATGGCCTCGCAGCCGCTGAGACCAAAGGCCTGAATGAAGTTTTCCACACGCCCCGCAGCAGTAAAGGCGGAGATGGCGGCAGTACTTACCGCGCTGATGCCGTTGACGGCTCCCTGGATCATCAGCTTGCCCAGATAGAGGCTGGACTGCTGAAGGGCGGCCACCGCGCAGTAGCCGATGGTCAGACGGATGAGGGAGGGCTCCAGCACCATGTCCTCCCGGGTGATGAGAAGGACGGTGCGTTTTTTCCGGATGTAGAAGAAGCAAAGGGTGCAGGAGAGCAGCTGGGCGGTGGCGGTGGCCAGGGCGGTGCCCACGATGCCAAGCTTCAGCACAGCCACCAGCAGCCAGGCGGCGGCCAGGTTGTAGCCCAGGGAGAGAAAGAGAAAATAGAGCGCGGCTTTGGTGTCTCCGATGGAGCGCAGGGAGGAGGCCAGAAAGTTATAGGTAAAGGTAAAGACCATGCCCACCAGGATGATGCGCAGGTAGGCGGACACATCCTGCCACACCTCCTGGGGCGTTTGAATCACCGTCAGGATCTGGGGGAGAAACAGCTGCCCCAGGATGACCGCCGCCAGCACACTGCCCCCCACCAGTACGGCGGAGACATAGAGCTGCCGGCGCAGACGGGAAAAATTCTGCTCCCCGTAAAATTGGGCCACCAGTACGCCGGACCCCATGCAGGCGCCGGTGATGACGTAGATGTAGAGATTCATCACGCTTTCGGCAATGCCCAGGGCCGCCAGGGCCTGTTCCCCCAGATACCAGGTGACCACCAGGGAGTTGGCGATGTTGTAAAGCTGCTGGAGCACATTGGCCAGCAGCAAAGGAAGGGCCAGCCCCATAAGCTGGGATAGGATGGGGCCGGTGGTGAGATGAAGGGGTCGGGACACGGACAAGCCTCCTGTCACTGTGGTGAAAATTCTCTTACCTATACTATACGGGAAAGAGGCGCATTTGTAAAACCTTTTAAACAGGGAAAAGATACAAATACCCGCAGCCGGGGCCGGGAAATGACCGGATTTGACAGGGGGCCTGTCCTATAATGGGGAGGAAAAGCGAACCCGGAGCGGCGCTCCGGCAAGGAGGAGATCATATGCCTGTAAAGTGCAGGGAGGACCAGCGCCGGCTGATTGTGTGGGTGGAGGGAGAGCTGGACCACCACCGGGCCCGGACGGTTATGGAGGAGGTGGACCGGCGGATTGACCAGGCCCAGCCCCGGGAACTGACCATGGATCTGGCAGGGCTTACCTTTACCGATAGTTCGGGGATTGCCGTACTCATCCGGGCTTACCGGAGAATGAGCCAGATCCGGGGCGCTATGCGGGTGGTCAACACGCCGCCCCAGGCAAACAAGGTATTTCAAGCGGCGGGGCTGGAACGGCTGATCCGGTTTGAATGAGACACAACCGGAAGTCTGCGCCTGTACCGCCATACTGCGGGGAAAGGAACCGATACATATGAAAGTAGAAAATCAAGTGATTCTGGAATTTCCCAGCCGCTCGGCCAACGAAGGCTTTGCCCGGACCGCTGCGGCCTGCTTTGCCGCCCAGCTGGATCCCACGTTGGAAGAGGTCAACGATGTAAAAACGGCAGTCAGCGAGGCGGTGACCAACGCCATCGTCCACGCCTATCCGGACAAACTGGGCAAGGTAGTCGTCAAGCTGCGCATCAAAGAGGACCACGCCCTGGAAATCGTGGTCAAGGACTGGGGGGTGGGCATTGAAGACGTGGCCCAGGCCAGAACCCCTCTGTTTACCACCGGCAGCGAGGAGCGCTCCGGCATGGGCTTTACCATTATGGAGAGCTTTATGGATACCCTGAAGGTTCGGTCCACTCCCGGCAAGGGCACTACCGTTACCATGTCGCGGAAAATTGCCCGCCGGGCAGGCCGGTGAGCGGTACCTTGTCCGGCTCCGCCCTGCTCCAGGCGGCCCGGGAGGGGGATGCCCAGGCCTGTGAACAGGTGCTGCTGGAAAACAACGGCCTCATCTGGAGTGTGGTGCGCCGGTACTATGGCCGGGGTGTGGAGCCCGACGACCTCTATCAGCTGGGGTGTCTGGGATTTTTAAAGGCGGTGCGGGGCTTTGACCCGGAGTACGGCACTCAGTTTTCCACCTATGCGGTGCCTAAAATTGCGGGGGAGATCCGAAGATTTCTCCGGGATGACGGCCCGGTCAAGGTGAGCCGGGGGGTAAAGGAGCGGGGAGCCAGTATCCGTGGAGCCAGAGGCCGCCTTTCTGCCCGGCTGGGGCGTGAGCCCACGTTGTCTGAATTGGCAGAGGATACCGGCCTGACTGCCGAGGAAATTGCCGCTGCAGAGACGGCTACCGAGCCGGTCATCTCTCTCCAGACGGAGACGGGAGAGGGCGGGCTGACGCTGGAGGGGATGCTCTCCACAGGCCAGGAGGAAGAAGGGCTGGTGGAGCGGCTGACCTTGCGCGCGGCCATCTCCGGCCTTCCGGAGCGGGAGCAGCAGGTACTGCTGCTGCGCTATTACCGGGGCATGACCCAGATGAACACGGCCCGGGTGCTGGGGGTGTCCCAGGTACAGGTTTCCAGGCTGGAGCGCCGGGCCCTGGAGCGGCTGCGCAGAGAGTTGACATAAAATAAAAAGCCCCCCTTTGGCGGAAGGGGGGCTTTTGGCGATGCGGCGAGGGGAGAGAGGGAAAGCTCAGGAGAGAGAAAGAGCTGACCATCCTCTGCCGCACACAATTGCTTCGGAGGAAGTGAGAG
>CAUFAM010000200.1 GCA_959022875.1 uncultured Oscillospiraceae bacterium
GTGTTGATATAGTCCAGAATTTTTTGCTCCGCGCGGGTCAGCTCCCCGGGAGAAACGGCAAGGCACAGTTCCATTCATTATCTCCTATCCATTCAGTGTATCCATCAGAAGGGGGTGGAGCCTTCCATTGGAGGCCAGAACAGCACCTCCCTGCATCAGGGAGAGAGGCTGGCCCTCGGGAGTGGTGACCCGGCCGCCTGCTTCCTCCACCAGCAGCAGTCCGGCAGCATAGTCCCACGGCTGAAGTGAAAGCTCCACATAGCCCTCCAGCCGGCCGCAGGCCACCCAACAGAGATCCAGGGAAGCACAGCCGGTACGGCGCACATCCTGACAGTGGTCATAGAGCAGCCGCATCTGCCAAAATGCCGCGTCGGCCAGATCCCGCCGTCCGGGAACCGTCCCGACAGACAACAGGCTGTCTGCCAGGCTGGCCGTCTCACTCACCCGGATGGGGCAGCCGTTGCAGAAGGCTCCGCAGCTCCGGCTGGCGGTAAAACATTCCCCTGTATAAGGATGGTATACCACACCGAAGACCACTTGTCCATCCTCCGCCAACGCCAAGGATATGGCGCTGTGCCGGAAGCGGTGGATCAGATTGGTGGTACCGTCCACAGGGTCCAAAATCCAGAAGGGAACACCGGGATCAATGGCCGTCTTTTCTCCCTCCTCCCCCAGAAACTGAACTCCCGGAGCCAGCTCTTCCAGCCGGGTACGAAGGATATTCTGAACTGTAATATCTACGTTGGTCACAAAATCTGTGGGATTTTTGGACATTACGGTA
Source organism: uncultured Oscillospiraceae bacterium (assembly GCA_959022875.1). Lineage (GTDB taxonomy): Bacteria > Bacillota > Clostridia > Oscillospirales > Oscillospiraceae > Lawsonibacter. The sequence continues at coordinate 782 of CAUFAM010000200.1, forward strand.
TTGACTGCATCAGGGGCCGCCACCAACGCGCCGGCCTGTTTGACCGCCTCAACGGTTTGCTCCATCAAAGCCCGAGTAAGTATGCTCATGCTGTGGCCTCCTTGGTCAGAATGGAGACATAGTCGCCCCCCAGGGCATGGATTTCTTTGAGCGAACGCTTAAGCAGGCAGGCGGTGCGAACCTGAAATGCCGCGCTGTCTGCCAGATGGATCTGATACCGGTCGGCAGCCATCTCCTCCCCCAGGGCAGCCACTGTGGTGCAGCTGCGCTCAAACTGGGTAACCACGCAGCCATACTGAACCGCCTGGTGAGTGTCGCTTCCGGATACCACCGGGATTCCCAGCCGCTTACCCAACTCATAGGTCAGTTTCTCGGTACGCGCCCGGTCCAGCGCCAGATCCTTGCCATTGAGATCCAGAAAGTTCAGACGGCGCAGCTCTTCCTCCGGCAGCTCGGGCACATGCCCCGGGGCTCGGTAGGGATGGCCGCAGCCCACCAGTACCGGATACTCCTCAAAGAGGTCCATCAGCCGGGCAAAAGGCAAGAAATTTCCTTTCTCCTTATTGGGCTCTAGCCGTCGGTTGAGCTCCAAAACGGCCTCCAGCGGGCCGATGGACAAAATATGTCCTCCCTCGGCCACATCTGTCTCCATGCCCGGAAAGACCCGCAGGCCGTTGGGGAGTTCCAGCACATCGCCGCTCCGGCGGCTCACCGAGGCCAGATAGCGGTACAGCTCCTGAAATTGCAGCGTATTGAAGTGCTCCGTGAGGCACAGGGCATCCAGGCCCGCCCGGTGTGCTTCCTCAAAAAGCCAATGTGTATATTCGGTGGAAAACGGGAGCCGTTTAGCCAGCTTCCCGTGGGTATGAAAGTCAAGTCGCAAGAAAAAAACCTTCTTTCTCTTAAAGCAGCGTGGAACACAAAACGGACAGGGCTACCCACAAAACAGAGATAGCCACAAACAGCATGTCGTTATAGGTCACCTTCAGGGCAGAGAGCTTGATTTTCTTGACCGCCTTATTGACCGCTGCGTACTGGTAGCCCCGCAGCTCCAGCGCCTCCACCGTGGTACGGGAACGCTTGGCGGTGTTGAGCATCAGGGGATAGAACGATTCCATGACAATTTTTACCTGATAGACGAGGTAGCGGACCTTGCCCCCAAGCGTTTCATGGGCCGGTGGATTGCCCCGCAGGCGGTAGGACAGGAGCACATTCTGAAACTCCTCCATGAGCATGGGCAGCATCCGGTAGGCATAGGAAATGGAAAAACTCAGCCGCTCCGGACAGCCGTACCACATCAGACCGTTGCTCAGGCGGTCCGGGTCCAGTCCGGAGAACACCGTGACCGACGCCAGGGAAATGGTGGCCACCTTCAGGGTCAGCACCAGCAGGGGGACAATAGCCGAGGCGTCGCCCCCAAAGAGCAGGGTGGCCAGAAACAGGTATCCGGTCTGAGAGAAGACGCCCAGTCCGAACAAAACCAGCACCAGCCCCGCTACCCGTGCCAAAAGTGTGGTCACCATCACCAGTAGGAAACTGCCCAGCAGGAAAGACAGGTCATTCACAAACCAGGGTACCACTCCAAAGAACAAATACCAGGCAATGAGAATCCGGGGATCCAAGGCCGCAATTACAGTATCATCGTTGCCGTAGGCATTTTTCAGCACTTGGCTGCGGAGAAAATCCATGGAGAATTTGTCCAGAATATTCTCCGACAATTTGCTCATCATTTTTTCCATCCTTAAGCCTCCCGGAAACAGTGTTCAAATTCATCAACAGTATAGCACAGGGCCTCTGGATTTAGCTCCCGGGCCATGGAGAAAATTTCCGGCGGACGGATTCCCACCAGCTGCGCCAGATCCTTCCGGGAGAAAATCTCATCCCGGGTTCCATCTGCCACCACCCGGCCGCCGCAAAGCACGATAATCCGCTGCGCCCACTGGCACACCAGCTGCATATCATGGGTAGCGATCACGGCGGTCTGAATGATGTCCTTCATATCCTCCAGAACCCCCATAATCTCCCGGCGGGTGGCAATATCCAGGTTTGCGGTGGGCTCGTCCAAAAGCAGGATACCCGGTTCCAGCGCCACGCCAATAGCCAGACTGGCACGGCGCATCTGCCCGCCGGACATGAGCCGCCCATCCCGCTCTTGGAGTTGGGTGAGCCGGAAGCGCTCCAGCAGGTCATCCGTCCGCTTCTGCCAGTCCGGCACATTGCGCACCTGCATGGCGTAGGCAATGTCGGCGCGGATGGAGTCCTTGATGAACATTTCCTCGGGATTTTGATACACCAGAGAGATCTGACGGGACAGGTCTTCCGCCCTTTTCTCTCCGATGGGCTGCTCAAACAGGGAGACGGTGCCGCTCTGGGGCCGCAGCAATCCCACCATCATCTTCATCAGGGTGGATTTACCAGCTCCGTTGGAACCGATGAGGGCTACCTTCTCCCCAGCATAAATGTTCAGGTTCAAACCGTCAAATACTGTGCGGGGCTCCCCCTTTACCGAGCGGTAGGAAAGAGATACATTTTGGAACGATACGGCAGGCTTTCCCGGTACACAAATCTCCGG
>CAUFAM010000201.1 GCA_959022875.1 uncultured Oscillospiraceae bacterium
CACGACGGGGAAGATGCCCAGGCCGTGGCCCGGCAGCTGGGATTTCCCCACCATATGGTGGATCTCTCCCCCTGCTTCTGTGCCCAGGTCATGGACGCCTTTGCCGCCGCCTACGAGTCCGGCCGCACCCCAAACCCCTGCGTCACCTGCAACCGGCACATTAAATTCGGCGCCCTGCTGGACGAGGCTGTGAAGCTGGGCTGCGAGAAACTGGCCACAGGCCACTACGCCCGGGTGGAGTATGACGCCGCCAGTGGACGTTACCTGCTCAAAAAAGCCAGCCGTCCGGAGAAGGATCAGAGCTATGTTCTCTCCACCCTCACCCAGGCCCAGCTCTCCCGCACGCTGCTCCCTCTGGGAGGTCTCTCCAAGGAGGAAATCCGGGACATCGCCCACAGCCGTGGACTGGTCACCGCCCATAAAAGCGACAGCCAGGACATCTGCTTCATCCCCGACGGGGACTACGGCGCCTTTATCCGCTCCCACACCGGGAAGGACTACCCCGCAGGCCCGTTTCTGGACGAAGAAGGCATCCTCCTGGGCCAGCACACAGGCATCATCGACTACACCGTGGGCCAGCGCCGGGGGCTGGGGGTGTCTTCCAACCAGGGGCGGCTCTATGTAAAGGAGATCCGCCCGGAGGACAACGCAGTGGTTCTTTCGGGCAACGAAAGCCTCTTCGCACGCACCCTCATTGCCGGCGATCTGAATCTCATCCCCTGCGACCAGCTGTCCGGCTCCGTCCGGCTCCGGGCCAAAATCCGCTACCGTATGGCCGAGCAGCCCTGCACCGTGGAGCAGACCGGAGCGTCCACCATCCGCCTCACCTTTGACGAGCCCCAGCGGGCCATTACCCCAGGGCAGACCGTAGTGCTCTATGACGGGGACACAGTGGTGGGCGGCGCCACAATTTGGAAAGGAGAAGCTTCCTTATGAGCCAGAAAAAATACAAAAAACGCAAACACAGCGCCACTGTCACCGCCAAGCGTCAGGCCGAGCAGGAGCGCATCGCCGACGAAAAGGATCGCGCCCGCAAGCGCATGGACCCCATGGCCCGTACCCTCCTGCTGGTGGACCTGGTGTTTTTGGCCATTCTTTCCCTGCTGGATGCCAACCAGCTCCTCTCCCCCCCGGTCAGCGCCATCGGCACCATCCTCGGGGTAATTTTGCTCCTGGCCGCCCTCTGGTTCCAGTTTGGCAAAAAGGACAAATTCGGCCGCTCCGGCCCCAAGCTGTAAACGGGATAATTTGGTTGCTTTTTTCGCCCGTTTGGTTTATGATGAAGGGTACTGATTCCTTATATAAGGGGATATGCGATACATGAGGAAAGATTTGATCCTGCCCGGTTTGGCCCTGGCGGGCGGTGCGGCGGGCTTCGCCCTGCGCAAATGGCAGCTGAGCGCGGCCTACCATCCTGAAACGGGACTATTTACTCACGGCGCTCCCGCCACCTACGCCCTGCTGGGCTTGACTGCGGTGCTGATCCTGGCGCTTTTCCTGGCCGTGCGCACCACCACACAGGTTCCCGGGGATTTTCTTCCCGCCTTCGGAAGCCCCGAAGCTGGGCAGATGACCATTTGGGCTGCGGCGGGACTGCTGTTTTTTGCCGCGGGCCTGGTCAACCTGATGGAGGGGGCGCAGCTGCTTCAGCTGTGGCAGGCTACCCCCGCTCTTGACCGGGATCCCACCCAGCTTACGCTCACCATGGCACGGCTTCTGTGTGCCCTGCTCTGCTTCCCCGCCGGCGCGGGGGTACTGCTCATGGGACGCAGCGCCTACCGGCGGGAGCTGCCCCAATCCTTGGGCTACCTGGCCCCCATGCCCGCTTTTGCCGGCCTTTTGTGGCTTTTCTCCACCCATCTGGAGCACGGTACAGAGCCGGTACTGATGAAGTACGGCTTTGCCCTGGCCGCTGCCGCATTTCTCATGCTGGGGCACTACTATGTGGCCGGATTCCTCTTCGGCCGTCCCCGTCCCCGCAGAGCCCTGTTCTTTGCCCTGGGCGGCGTGGTGTTGGGCCTGACCGCCCTAGCCGATGGTCTCAGCCTTGGCATCTGTGTGCTGACGCTGGCCTTTGTGCTCTCCGCTCTGGGCTTTGCCCGGGCACTGGCGGTAGGCGCCGGACCCGGCTGGGAGGAGCGAATGCCCTCTGGGGCTGAGGATTGTGAAGACAGCGAAGATTCGGCTCAATCATGATATAATTGGAGGTTGCCTCACCATGGAAAAAAAGCGTTTTTATATCACCACCCCGATCTATTATCCCAGCGATAAGCTGCACATCGGCCACACCTACTGCACCGTGGCCACCGACGCCATGGCCCGCTACAAGCGTCTGAGCGGCTATGACGTGCTGTTTCTGACCGGCACTGACGAGCATGGTCAGAAGATTGAGGACAAGGCCAAGGAGGCCGGCGTCACCCCCAAGGAGTTTGTGGACAAGATCGTCACCGGCGAGCGGGGCGTGCTGGATCTTTGGAAGCTGATGAATATCTCCAACGACCGCTTCATCCGCACCACCGACGACTACCACGTCTCCGCCATCCAGAAGATTTTTAAGAAGATGTATGACAACGGGGACATCTACAAGGGCAAGTATGTAGGCAAGTACTGTAAGCCCTGCGAGTCCTTCTGGACCGAGAGCCAGCTGGTGGACGGCAAGTGCCCCGACTGCGGCCGGGAGGTTCAGGACGCGGAGGAGGAAGCCTACTTCTTCCGTCTGAGCAAATACGCCGACAAGGTGCAGCACCTGCTGGAGGACACCGACTTCCTGGAGCCCCGCTCCCGGGTCAATGAGATGGTCAACAACTTCATCAAGCCCGGCCTGGAGGATCTGTGCGTCTCCCGCACCAGCTTCACCTGGGGCGTGCCCGTGGACTTTGACCCGGGCCATGTGGTCTATGTGTGGGTGGACGCCCTGTCCAACTATATCACCGCCCTGGGCTATGACAACGACCGCTACCACGATTATGAGAAGTTCTGGCCTGCCGATGTCCACTTTGTGGGCAAGGAGATCGTCCGCTTCCACTCCATTATCTGGCCCGCCATGCTCATGAGCCTGGGTGAGCCTCTGCCCAAGAAGGTCTTCGGTCACGGATGGCTGCTGCTGGACGGCGGCAAGATGTCCAAGTCCAAGGGCAATGTGGTGGACCCCTATATTCTGGCGGAGATGTTTGGCGTGGACGCCCTGCGTTTCTTCCTGCTGCGCACCTTCCCCTTCGGCTCTGACGGCAACTTCTCCAACGAGGCCCTCATCAGCACCATCAATGTGGACCTGGCCAACGACCTGGGCAACCTGCTCAGCCGCACCGTGTCCATGGTGGGCAAGTACTTTGGCGGCACCCTGCCCGT
>CAUFAM010000202.1 GCA_959022875.1 uncultured Oscillospiraceae bacterium
ACAGACCTTTCTGGGCACGGTGGACCGGGTGAGCATCAACGGCACCACCACCAAGGGCTTTACCACCTACCCGGTGACCATTGTGCTGGAGGAGTTCGGCGATCTGAACCCCGGCATGAACGTGTCCGCCAAGGTGATTATTTCCCAGGAAACCGACGCGCTCTGCATTCCCGTCTCCGCCGTGAACAGCGACGGCACCGTCCTGGTAGCCGCGCCGGGCACTCTGTCGGAGGACGGCTCCACCGTGGTGGACCTCTCCAAGGCGGAGCGCCGCACCGTGACCCTGGGCTCCGGAAATCAGGAGTATGTATCGGTCACCGAGGGCCTGGAGGAGGGCGAGGTCGTCCTGGTTCCCGTCCAGACCTCCGCCGGGGCAGGCGTCGGCAGCAGCACCGCAGTTGTGGTGGCGGGAGGCTGATGAAGGGTGAAACATCTCATTGAGCTGAAAAATGTCTATAAAATCTACCAGATGGGGGAGGAGACGGTCCACGCCCTGGACGGGGTCAGCATTGCCATTGACCAGGGGGAATTTGTGGCCATTGTGGGCTCCTCCGGTTCCGGAAAGTCCACGGCCATGAACATCATCGGCTGTCTGGACGTGCCCACCTCCGGCTCCTACCATCTGGGCGGGGTGGACGTGTCCACCATGGACGACGACCAGCAGGCGGAAATCCGCAACAAAATGCTGGGCTTCATCTTCCAGCAGTATAACCTGATCCCCAAGCTGTCGGTACTGGAAAACGTGGAGCTGCCCCTGCTCTATGCGGGCCTTCCCGCTGACGAGCGCCGCGCCCGGGCCATCCGCGCCCTGGAACGGGTGGGGCTGGCGGAAAAGCACAAAAACCTGCCCAGCCAGCTCTCCGGCGGCCAGCAGCAGCGGGTATCCATCGCCCGGGCCCTGGCGGGCAGCCCCTCGGTCATTCTGGCCGACGAGCCCACCGGCGCGCTGGACTCCCGCACCGGCCGGGAGGTGCTGGGCTTTTTGAAAAAGCTCAACCGGGAGGGGGACACGGTGGTCCTCATCACCCACGACAACTCCATCGCCGTCCGGGCCGACCGGGTCATCCGCCTGCAGGACGGCAAAATCATCTACGACGGCGACGCCCACGACCCCCGGGCTGTGGTACAGCCGGAGAACGATGGGGAAGGGGAGGAAGGCCTATGAATTACGGACAATCCTTCCGCCTGGCCGTCAAATCTCTGGCCGCCAGCAAAATGCGCTCCATCCTCACCATGCTGGGTATCATCATCGGTGTGGCCTCGGTGATCGTCATTTTGTCCTTGGGCAACGGCGTGCAGAAGATGATTGACGAGCAGGTGGCCAAGCTTGGCATCAACACCATCGTCACCTACACCTGGGGCAGGGGAGACGGCAGCACCATGGATCTGGACCCGTCGGATATGTACCGCCTGGTGGAGGAGCACCCGGATGTGCTCTCCGGCGTCTCCCCCTATGTGAGCGTTCAGCCCACCATCCGCAAGGGGGATGAGCTGCTGGAAAAGACCAAGCTGTACGGCGTCAGCGAGGTCATGTTCAACAACGAAAGCCGCGCCACCATTGACGGGGGCGAAAAGCTGACCCAGGGCCGCTTTCTCTCCGCGCTGGACGTGGAGCGGCGGCAGAATGTGTGCGTCATCGGCGCCTACCTGGCCCAGGAGCTCTTTGACGGAGACCCCCTGGGGCAGACCCTCTCCATCGATGGCCACCGGTACACCGTGATTGGGGTACTGGAGCAGGTGCAGGAGAACATGCAGGAGGGCGGCTCGGACGACCAGCTGTACATCCCCTATGAAAATGCTCTGGAGATCATGGGCGAGCGGTACGTGACCCTCTATATGTTCACCAGCACCTCCGGCTCCACCGCCAGCGCCGCCAAGCAGGTCATTGACCAGTATCTGTTTTCTCATTTTCAGGACCAGGAAGCCTACTACATCCAGACCATGGAGGAGCAGGCCAACATGATCAACGCCATGATGGGCGTGGCCATCGGGGTTCTGGTGGCCATTGCGGCCATCTCTCTGCTGGTGGGCGGCATCGGCATTATGAACATCATGCTGGTATCCGTCACCGAGCGCACCCGGGAGATCGGCATCCGCAAATCTCTGGGGGCCAAGCGCAAGGACATCCGCCGCCAGTTTGTCATTGAGGCGGGCACCACCTCTGCCGTGGGCGGACTTCTGGGCATTGGCCTGGGGTATCTGCTGGCCACGGGAGTGGGTTCCCTGCTGGGGGCCTACCTGTCCGCCCAGATGAACGGCGCTACCTTCTCCGCCACCCCCACCTTTGGGGCCGTGGCCGTCAGCTTCGGGGTGTCGGTGGGCATCGGCATTCTCTTTGGCTACCTGCCCGCCAACAAGGCAGCCAAGCTCAATCCCATTGACGCGCTGCGCTATGATTGACGCAGTTTCGGCTCAGCTTGTACGAAACCATGTGGAGTGTTCCACTTGTAAAGGAGTTTTTGGAATGAAACAACGGATCTTTGCGCTGCTCCTGGCCCTGGGCCTCAGCGTGTCGCTGGCCCTGCCCGCTATGGCCACCCCCGCCTCGGTGCCCCAGGAGGAGGCCGCCCAGGCCCTGTCGGCCCTGGGCATTCTCTCCGGCGATGAACAGGGGCACCTGAACCTCTCCAGCCGGGTCACCCGGGCAGAATTTGTCACCATGCTGGTGCGGGCCACCCCCAACGGCAGTCAGATCGGCCAGGCGGCCACCTCCCCCTATCCCGACGTGCCCCGGAGCCACTGGGCCTCCGGCTTTGTGGAGGCGGCGGTCTCCCAGGGGCTTGTCTCCGGATACAGCGACGGCACCTTCCGGCCCAACAAGGAAATTACCCTGGCAGAGGGCGCTGCCATGGCCCTCCAGCTGCTGGGCTATGGTCCGGAGGACTTTTCCGGGGCCTACCCCACCGGGCAGCTGGCCCTCTACCGCACGCTCCGGCTGGACCGGGGCGTGTCCGCTGCCTCCGCCACCGCGCCGCTCAGTCGCCAGGATGCCATGTATCTCTTCTATAATCTGCTCTCCGCTCCCACCAAAGAAGGTGCGGCTTACATCACCTCCCTGGGGTACAGCCTCAACAGTGCGGGCCAGGTGGATTTGCTGGCCCTGGTCAACGGGGAGATGGAGGGCCCGGTGGTGGCTCAGAGCGGCTGGCAGTCCGCCCTTCCCTTTACCCCTTCCAAGGTCATCCGTGGGGGCGCTTCCGTCTCCCTCTCCGACGTGCAGGACTACGATCTGGTCTATTGGAACGCCTCCATGGGCACCGTCTGGGCCTACACCCAGAAAATCACCGGCCCCATTCAGGCCCTGGAGCCCTCCGCCTCCAATCCCACCTCGGTGACGGTGGCCG
>CAUFAM010000203.1 GCA_959022875.1 uncultured Oscillospiraceae bacterium
GAGATGGACAAGTGGGAGGGCAGCCAGCTGAACACCGCCAAGGAGATCCTGGCCTTTGAGCTCACCAAGCTGGTCCACGGAGAAGAGGAGGCCCAGAAGGCCCAGGATGCCGCCAAGGCCCTGTTTGTGGGCGGCGGCGACATGAGCAACGTGCCCTCCACCACTCTGGCTGCCGAGGATCTCACCGACGGCTCCATCGGCATTCTGGACCTGATGGTCAAGTGCAAGCTGGCTCCCTCCAAGAAGGAGGCCCGCCGCCTGGTGGAGCAGGGCGGCGTCACGGTCAATGATGAGAAGGTGGCCGACGTCAACACCTCTTACACCGCCGAGCAGCTCTCCGGAGACGGCCTGATGGTCCGCAAGGGCAAGAAGGTCTTCCACAAGGTCAGCCTGTAACAAAATCGGAAAGATTAAAAGATCCCGCGTCCAGTTGGACGCGGGACCTTTTTTAATTCTACTTAATGTCTCTTAAAATCCGCCCAATTCCCGCACCACCGCGCTGGCCAGCACCAGTCCGGCCGCGGCGGGGACAAAGGAGATGGAGCCGGGGGTATCCCGCCGGGCAGTGGAACCGGGTCGGGTGTCAGTGGTGGCCGGGGCCTCCGTTTCCATGGGGCGGATGGGGGAGCGGGGGAGCTCGGTGGAGTAGACCACCTTCAGGTGCTCGATACCACGTTTGCGCAGCTCCTTGCGCATGACCCGTGCCAGAGGGCAGCCCTGGGTTTTGGAAATGTCCGTAATTTGGAAGGCGGTGGGATCCAGCTTGTTGCCCGAGCCCATGGCACTGATGATTTTTACCTGTAAGGCAGTACACCTTGACACCAATTCCAGCTTTGCAGCTACTGTGTCGATGCAGTCGATTACATAGTCGTACTGCTTGAGATCCACCTCATCGGCATTTTGGGGCAGGTAAAACATGCGGATGGCCTTCACCTGACAGCTGGGATTGATGTCCTTCACCCTCTGGGCCATTACCTCCGCCTTGGGCTGGCCCAGGGTAGAGTGGAGGGCGGCGATTTGGCGGTTCAGATTGCTCTCAGACACCGTGTCGTCGTCATAAAGGTGTAACGTACCGATTCCAGCCCGTGCAAGAGCCTCGACACAGAAGCCGCCTACGCCGCCCACGCCGAAGACGGCTACCTTGGCATTGTTCAGGCGCTCTACGGGCTCGTCCCCAATGAGCAGGCGGGTACGGATCAGTTGGTCGGACATGAACATTCTCCCCTTATCCAGCGGTTTTGGTTAGTATACCACAGCGGAACGCGGAAGAAAAGGGGTTACACCAGCTGGTAAAAGAGTCCATGCTGTACGCAGTACCAATAAAGCTTTCCGTGGCCAATGCGAGGCAGCCGGGTCTGCAAATCCCACTCCGGATACAGCCGCTTCAAAATCAGGGTGTCTCCGGTTACCAGCGCCACAAAGGAGACGTAGTGCTCCTTGGTCATAGGATGGGAAGAGGTAATATAGTAGTCATTTTCAATGAGCTCCACGGTGAGCCGCTCCTCTTCCGGAGTCTTGACTGCCTCCAGGAGGGTGAGCTTCTGACCGCAGCAGGAGACAGCCGCCTCATCCGTGGAGGTAAGCAGATTACCGCAGGTGGGGCAGACGTAAAAATTCAGATTTTTCATGGTTCCTCCAGTTTGATCACGTTCGGATAATTCTCCGGACAGCAGGCCCTCCAGCTCCACTCCCAGTGTCTGGGCCAGGCGGGGGAGCAGAGAGACGTCGGGACAACCCTGGCCCCGCTCCCATTTGGACACAGCCTTGTCACTCACTTCCAGCTGTCCGGCCAGCTGCCGCTGGGTCAAACCCTGCCGGGTGCGCAGACGCCGGATCAGGGCGCCGATTTTTTCATAGTCCATTGTAGGTTCCTCCAGACTGTGAACGGGTTCGTTCTCAAACAGAATAGCAGATTTTTCGTTCCTTGCCAACCGACGCTTCGTAGACAAACAAACGGCGCACACGCCAAAGCGTATGCGCCGTTAAAGGCAGAAGCTTATTTCACCAGCATGCTCATGTCATACATGCCGGGCGTTTCCACGGTAGCCATAAACTTGGCAGCCTCCACCGCGCCCTGGGCAAAAATCTCCCGGGAGAGGGCGGTGTGCTTGATCTCCATGACCTCGTCGTGGCCGGCGAAGATGATCTCATGCTCGCCCACGATGGTGCCGCCCCGGACGGCGGAGATGCCGATCTCCTTCTTATCCCGGGGATGGCGGGTGGAGTGGCGCTCATAGATGTACTCAGTCTCATGGCCGCAGGCCTGGGCCGCCGCGTCGGCGATCATCAGGGCAGTGCCGGAGGGAGCGTCCACCTTGCGCCGGTGGTGACGCTCTACGATTTCGATGTCGTAGCTGTCGCCCAGAATGGAGGCGGCCTTCTTCACCAGCTCCAGCAGTACATTGATGCCAAGGGACATATTGGCCGAACGGAAGATGGGAACCTCCAGGGCTGCGGCGCCGATCTGAGCGATCTGTTCGGGGGTATAACCGGTGGTGGCCAGCACCAGAGGTACCTTCCGCTCCCGGGCAAACTTTAAAAGTCCGTCCAGGGCGGCGGGGGAGGAGAAGTCAATGACTGCGTCTGCCTCTCCCTGGAATTGCTCCGGGGAGGAGAAGACAGGAAACTCCCGGTCGGCCGGGCCCAGCACGTCAAAACCGGCGACCACTTCCACCTGGGGATCGGCCTGGCACAGCTCGGCCACCACACGGCCCATATGGCCGCTGCAGCCGGATATGATTATCTTCAGCATGGGGGCGCTCCTTACTTCAGCAGGCCCGCGCGCTCCAGGGAGGAGCGGAGGGTGGCCAGGTTCTTTTCCGCCATCTCGCACAGGGGCAGACGCAGGGGACCGGCCTCCATGCCCATGAGGTTCATAGCGGTCTTCACGGGAATGGGGTTGACCTCACAGAAGAGGGCGTCGATGAGGTCCATGTACTGAATCTGCAGCTTAGAGGCGGCCTCGAAGTCGTTCTCCAGGCACTGGTGGCTCATCTTCACCATCACCTCAGGGGCAATGTTGGACACCACGGAGATAACGCCCTTGGCGCCCAGAGCCATCATGGGAACCACCTGGTCGTCATTGCCCGACCAGACATAGAAATCGTCGGGGCAGAGGTAGCGGGTGTGGGCCAGGAGGGAGAAGTTGCCGCTGGCCTCCTTCACGCCGTTGATCTTGGGGTTCTCGGAGAGGACCTTGTAGGTGTCGGCGGTAAAGGATACGCCGGTACGGCTGGGGACGTTGTAGAGGATAATGGGCAGGTCCACCCGGTCGGCGATGTACTCATAGTGCTTGATGAGGCCGGTCTGGCTGGCCTTGTTGTAGTAGGG
>CAUFAM010000204.1 GCA_959022875.1 uncultured Oscillospiraceae bacterium
CACCGGGCCATGGTCTCAAAGAGCTTCTGGGTGGCGTCCTTGGGGTGGGAGGTCATAAAGCGAATGAGGAAATCTCCGGGAATGGCGTTGACCTGCTCCAGCAGGTCGGCAAAGTCCATGGGGTTCTCCAGATCCTTGCCGTAGGAGTTCACATTCTGGCCCAGAAGGGTAATGTCCTTGTAGCCCTCGGCCACCAGCTGACGCACTTCAGCCAAAATGTCCTGGGGCTGGCGGGAGCGCTCCCGGCCCCGGACGTAGGGGACGATGCAGTAGGAGCAGAAGTTGTTGCAGCCGTACATGATAGACACCCAGGCCTTGATGTTGTCCTGGCGCATAAGGGGGATGCCCTCGGCAATGGAGCCCGCCTCGTCGTGTACCTGGAAGATGCGTCCCCGGTGCAGCAGCAGCGTGTGGATCATCTCCGGAAACTTCCACAGGGCGTGGGGACCAAAGACCAGATCCACATGGCGGTAGGACGCCCGGATCTTCTCGGCCACCTGGGGCCGCTGGGCCATACAGCCGCACAGGCAGATGATCTGCTCCGGGTGGCGGCGCTTCACATGGACCAGAGCGCCCACATTGCCGAAGACCCGCTGCTCGGCGTGCTCCCGGATGGCGCAGGTGTTGATGACGATGATCCGGGCCTTCTCCTCGTCGTCGGTAAAGCCGTAGCCCATCTCCTCCAGATAGCCCCGGATGCGCTCGCTGTCGGCCTCGTTCTGCTGGCAGCCATAGGTATCCACAAAGGCCAGGGGCTGTTCCGGCCACTGGCTGGTGAGCTGGGCCACGGCGCGGCAATGCTCCAGCTGGGCCTCAATATCCTGGGGAGAAATCACGGTGGTGGTGCGTTCCATAAAAACCTCCATGCGCCTGGGCGCGTTTTAAAGTGAAAGGCTGGGCCCAAAGGGCACAAGCCGCCATTTTTAGATTATATATTATACTATTTTCCCCTGAAAAAAACAAGGCGGCGGCCCGGCTTTTCTCCCTGGTGGCATATTGCCCCGGCGGGGGGCATATGCTCTGGTATCAGCGTGTCCATACGGAAGATAGGAGTGGGTATGATGGGCGGACGGGACAAGAAAACAGTGGGACGGGCCCTGCGCCGGGGGGTGGCCCTGGGGCTGGTTCTGGTGGGCGTGTGGGGCCTGAGCCTGACGGCGGATCTGGGCGGGCTGGAGGCGGGGCTGTCCCAGCTGGGCCGGGAGCCCGCCCTTGCCGTGGCCCTGCTGGAGAGCCGGCTGGGGGCGGTTTCCCGGCAGGAGGTTCTCACCGGCTGGGGAACGCTTCTGGTGGAGGGAAGTCCCCTCCTGGCCGCCGGAGAGGAGGGGGTGCGGCAGCTGCGCCTGAGCCGGACCCAGGAGGCGGAGGACCAGGATGAGGGGGACCTGATGGACCAGGACGGGGAAGACGAGCAGCAGCCCCAGCTCACTCCCTCGGACCAGAGTGAGGGGATTATCGAGATGACCGGAGAAGGAACCCGGGATGGAAAGTACCTCTATGAGGGGGGGGTCTATGTCTATAACCGCACCAGCTTTGACCTGGACGCGTCGGTCCTGCGGGAGGGGACGGTGGACGTGAACCTGGGGGAGGGACCCCAGATTCTCATTGTCCATTCCCACGGCAGCGAGGCCTATTCCCCCACCGACGGGGATACCTATGAGGAGAGCGACCCCTACCGCACCACCGACTGCACCCACAACGTGGTGAAGGTGGGGGAGGAAATGGCTACCGTCTTCCGGGCCTATGGCTTTCAGGTGATCCACGACACCACCCTCTTTGACTATCCCTCCTACAACGAGGCCTACGACCGATCCCAGGCGGCGGTGGAGCAGTGGCTGGAGAAGTATCCCACCATCCAGGTGGTGCTGGACGTCCATCGGGACGCCCTGGAGGGCAGCAATGGAGAGATCTATAAAATGGTGTCCACCGAGGCGGGAGAAAAGGTGGCCCAGGTGATGCTGGTGGTGGGCTCCAGCGGAGGCGGGGCGGATTTTCCACGGTGGAAGGACAATCTGGCCTTTGCCGTCCTCCTCCAGCGCAGCCTGGTGCGGGGATATACCAGCCTGGCCCGGCCCATCGTCCTGCGCAACAGCCGCTATAACCAGCAGCTGCTCCCCGGCTCCATCCTGGTGGAGGTGGGGGGTCACGGCAATACCCTCACCGAGGCCATCGATGGGGCCCGGCTGTGGGCGGACAATGTGGCCCGGACGCTGCTGGAGCTGAAGGAAGAGGGGTAGGGGGAACACTCCCCCTACATTTTTTCCTCTCCCAAAATTCCCCCAAAAGCGGACAGGCCTGGGGCTATAATTGGAACAAACTGGAAGGGAGCGTGAGAATATGGACGACTGGTACAGCCGGCCGGCCTCACATGTGATGAAGGAGCTGGAAAGCCGCCGGGAGGGGCTGACGGAGCGGGAGGCAAAGGCCCGCCTGGAGGATCTGGGCCCCAATGAGCTGGCCCAGCCCGAGAAGCCGGGGCTTCTCAGACGGCTGCTGGGGCAGCTGAAGGACCCTATGATTTTGGTGCTGCTGGGGGCGGCGGGGCTGTCTCTGGCGGTCAGCGGCGGGGAGGACTGGCTGGACGGCTTTATCATTCTGGTCATTGTGGCCGTCAACGCCGTCATTTCCATCAACCAGGAAGACCACGCCCAGCAGGCCCTGGCCGAGCTTCGCCAGATGTCTGCCCCTAAGGCAAAGGTTCTCCGGGATGGGACGCCTAAAACCGTTCCTGCCCGGGAGCTGGTGCCCGGGGATGTGATCCTGCTGGAGGCGGGGGATCAGGTGCCCGCCGATGCCCGGATTTTGGAGTGCAGCCGCCTTCAGGCCGACGAGAGCGCCATGACCGGGGAGTCGGTGCCCGTGGAGAAACAGGCCCGGGAGGCTCTGCCGGAGAGCACCCCCCTGGGCGACCGGGTGAATATGCTCTGTGCGGGCACCCTCATTACCGCCGGGCGGGGCACCGCCCTGGTGGTGGCCACGGGGATGGAGACGGAGATGGGGCAGATTGCCGGGCTGCTGCTGGACAGCGGCTCGGGAGAGACGCCCCTTCAGAAGAGAATGGGCGAGATTTCCAAGTCCCTGTCCTTCCTGTGCCTGTGTGTGTGCGCGGTCATGTTTGGCGTGGGGCTCATTCAGGGAAAGGACATGCTGGAAATGTTCCTCACCGCCGTGTCCCTGGCGGTGGCGGCCATTCCGGAGGGGCTGCCCGCCATTGTCACCATCGTGCTGGCCCTGGGGGTGCAGCGGCTGGCGGGGCGGGGGGCCATTGTGAAAAAGCTGCCGGCGGTGGAGACCCTGGGCTGCGCCGGGGTTATCTGCTCGGACAA
>CAUFAM010000205.1 GCA_959022875.1 uncultured Oscillospiraceae bacterium
GAGCCATGTTCTGGCCATCACCGGACGGGTCATCCCGGTGACCAGCGCCGATGTGCAACTGGAGGCCGTGTTTGAAAACGGAGCCAGCGTGGTGGGCGAGTCCAAGATCTACGCCTGTAAGAAGGAGCAGGACTGCCGCATCCATCATGTGGCCCTGATTCCGGAGCGGCCTGCCGCCACTCCGGCTGCCCTAAAGGCCATTGGAGAGGCAGACCTCATTTTGCTGGGGCCGGGCAGCCTCTATACCAGCGTCATTCCTAATCTGCTGGTGGAGGGAGTGGCCCATGCCATCGCCCAGTCCGACGCCCCGAAAATTTATGTCTGCAACATTATGACCCAGGACGGCGAGACCGAAGGCTATACCGCCGCCGACCACCTGGAGGCCCTGATGGCCCACGGTGAGCCGGGGCTGGTGGATCTGTGCCTGGCCAACTCTGCCGCCGTGCCCCAGAGCCTGGTGGAGAAGTACAGCCAGGAGGATGCCGCGCCCCTGCACGTGGACCGGGAGCGGATTGCCGCCATGGGTCTGGAGCTGGTGGAGCGGCCGGTGGCCTGGGAGGGGGGCAACTTTGCCCGCCACGACCCGGATAAGCTGGCTGAAGCCCTGTTGGAAATCTACCGCCGCCGGGCGGTGCGCATCTTCCACGGGGAACGGCGCTATATTTTGGAGGAGTAATTATGTCCTTTGCCGGAGACGTGAAAAGTGAATTGTGCCGCGCCCCTCTGGGGCGCAAGTGCTGCGTCCAGGCGGAGGCCTATGGCGTACTGCTCTACTGCAATACCTTCACACCCCGGGAGATCCGGATTGTGACAGAGAATGAGGCCTTTGCCCAGCGCCTGCCGGTGCTGTTTAAGAAGGCCTTTCGTCTGAATTTTGACCATCTGCCGGAAGGGGAGGGGAAACGGGTGTTTTCCATAACCCAACCGGAAAAAATCCAGGAGGTCCTCCACGTATACGGTGTAGACCAGGGGGCGCTGGCCCTCCACGTAAACTTCGCCGTGGTGGAGGAGGCGTGCTGCCGGGCGGCCTTCCTCCGGGGGGCTTTCCTGGCCGGAGGGTCGGTGACCGACCCCAGAAAGGGCTACCATCTGGAGCTGGCCACCGCCCACCACAGCGTCAGCCGGGAGGTGCTGGCCCTCATGCGGGAGCAGGAGCTGGAGCCCAAAGCCGCCCAGCGCAAGGGCAATTCGGTAATCTACTTCAAGCAGAGCAACCGCATTGAAGATTTCCTCACCTGCGTGGGTGCCCCTCTGGCGGCCATGGAAGTGATGAACGCCAAGCTGGAAAAAGACCTGCGGGGCAGCGTCAACCGAAGGGTGAATTGCGACGCGGCCAATTTGGACAAGGCGGTGGAGGCCGCCATGGCCCAGCTGGACGCCATCCGCCGCCTGGAGGAGCGGGGGGAGATGATCTCCCTGCCGGACAAGCTTCGGGAGGCGGCCGCTCTGCGCCTGGCACACCCGGAGGATACCCTCAGCCAGCTGGCCGAGCGCTTCGACCCGCCTATTACCAAGTCCGCTCTGAACCACCGCCTGAGAAAACTGGTGGAGCTGGGCAAAGAGGAACCAAACCCCAATACATAACAGGAGAGAAAAACGATGGCAAACTGTACCTTTCGCCCCGCCGCCCCCGGCGACGAGGAGCTGATTTTATCCTTTATCCGTGCCCTGGCGGAGTATGAGCACATGTCCGACCAGGTGGTGGCCACCCCGGAACTTTTGCGGAAGTGGATTTTTGAACTGAAAAAGGCGGAGGTGATCTTCGCCGTCCACGAGGGAAAAGCGGTGGGCTTTGCCCTGTTTTTCCACAACTTCTCCACCTTCCTGGGCCGGGCTGGAGTCTATCTGGAGGATCTGTTTGTCCTGCCCGAGGAGCGGGGCCACGGCTACGGCAAGGCTCTGCTCAAGCACCTGGCCCACATCGCTGTGGAGCGGGGCTGCGGGCGGCTGGAGTGGTCCTGCCTGGACTGGAACACCCCCTCCATCGACTTTTATACCAAGCGCATGCAGGCTGTCCCCATGGATGAGTGGACGGTGTCCCGCCTGACTGGGGCGACCCTGGAGGAGGCGGCCCGGGAAGAGGCGTAAGCCGGGAGAAAAAAGGATGAAAAAATTACTGCTCACTGCTCTGGCCCTGGTGCTGCTGCTGGGGGCGGGGTGTACCGCCCCACAGACAAGCACTTCCTCGTCAAGTCAGACGGAAAGTTCCCAGAGTACAGAGGCTGAACAGGAAAACCCCTTGACAGAGTCCGGGGCACTGAACTTTGTATTTTCCAGCGGAGCGGGGGGCTGGAGTACCCAGCTGACGCTCCAGCCCGACGGCACTTTCACCGGACACTATGAAGATACGGACCTGGGAGACATGGGGGAGGAGAACCCCAACGGGACCGTCTATACCTGTGACTTTTCCGGCAGCTTCTCCCAGCCCAGCCAGGTGGACGACCACCGCTGGACCATGATTCTGGAGTATCTTTCCACGGAGAAAGAACCGGATGAGATCACCTATGAGGACGGCATCAAGTATGTCTCCACCGGACCGAACGGTCTGGAGCAGGTTCAAGAGGTCTGGCTCTATCTGCCCGGTGCGGAGACGAAAGATCTGCCCGAAGAATTTCTGTCCTGGACCACCTCTGCCTTTGCCGGAGAAGTGCCGGACGAGCTGCCCTTTTACGGGCTTTACAATGTGAATGAAGAGACCGGCTTTGTGGGTTATCCTGTGGAGGAAACCACCTGACGGTTGGACAAAACGAGAAGAGAGGAGCCCCTTATGTCCTTTGTCCATCTACATCTGCATACGGAATTTTCCCTGCTGGACGGGGCCTGCCGGATCAAGAAGCTGGTTCAGCAGGTGAAGGAGCTGGGCCAGGAGGCGGTGGCCATCACCGACCACGGCTGCATGTACGGGGTCATCGACTTCTACCGGGCCTGCAAGGCCGAGGGCATTAAGCCCATCATCGGCTGTGAGGTCTATGTGGCCCCCAGGGGCCGTACCCGCTTTCAGAAGGTCCATGAATTTGACGCGGAGTCCCGCCATCTGGTGCTGCTGTGCCGGAATGAGGAGGGCTACCGCAACCTCTCCTACATGGTCTCCCAGGCCTATCTGGAGGGTTTTTATATCAAGCCCCGCATTGACATGGACCTGCTGCGGGAGCACTGCGGCGGGCTCATCGCCTGCTCTGCCTGTCTGGGCGGAGAAATTCCCCGGCTGCTGCTGGCTGACGACTATGAGGGGGCCAAGGCGGTGGCTCTGGAGATGCGGGAGCTCTTTGGAGAAGACGGCTACTACCTGGAGCTTCAGG
>CAUFAM010000206.1 GCA_959022875.1 uncultured Oscillospiraceae bacterium
GTGGTGGCGACCACCTCGCCGGCCTGGTTGAGCAGAGAGAGCTTTGCGCCGGCGAGCGGAGTGGGGATGAGGTTGACCATAGTCTGCACCACACCGGCGATGGCACCCAGAGAGAGGGAGGCATCGGGGGTACAGACCAGGTCAATCTGACTGGTGTTGCCCTAGGTCAGGACAACGCCAATGCCAGTGCTGAGCAGGTAGCCCTCCTTGACGGCGGCCACGGTATAGGTGCCCGCGGGCAGGCCCTCCAGGGTGTAGTTGCCGGAGGCGTCGGTCACGGTGTGCTGGTAGGGGGCGCCCTGGCTGTCAAAAATTTTGACGGTGGCGTCGGCAATGGGGGTGGTTCCGTCGGTCACCGTACCGATGACGGTGGCAGTGGCGTCGGGAACGGGAGGCAGGGTCAGGTTGATGTCAGCCTCCTGGGTGCCGGTGATGGGGAAATTTTGGCTGTATTGCAGCTGCAGAAGATCCTGAGTAATATCGGCCATAAACGTTACCTCCTGAGATTGAACACTAACAGACGGCACACACCGCCTGCCGATTCAATCTATGCGCGGGGCAAGGAGATGGTGCAAAAAAGGCAGCAGCGCCGGAGTGGGCGCTGCTGCCTTTTAGATCTGCATTAAAGGGGAGGCATTTGCTCATAACCAGAGCCTTGGCGGCACAATGTGTCGTAAAATCCGGCCTGGGCCACCAACGTATAGGGAGTAAGCCAGAGGGACAGGGGAACGGTAATCAGGTTGGAGAGAACAAAGGCGGGGACCGTGTTGATTACCGCCCGGTAAAACAGAAGGCTGTCCGGGGTGACGGCGGAAGAAAATGCGCCGCTTTGCAGCAGGAAGACGAGCAAAACGCTGCCAGACAGCACAAACTCCAGCAGATACCAGCCGATAAAAGAGAACTGGAGCTTAAAAAGTTCCCATTTTTTCCCCTGCATCATCTCCACGCTGCGCCTTACCGCGGCTCCGGCCCCGTCGTCGGGGTGGTCGGCCAGCAAATAGGGCGCCATGGCGTAGCGGAGCGTAGCAATGAGCACGGCTACATAAACCAGGGCGAATCCCAGAACATAGAGAGCCGGTGAAGGAATGGCCAGAACCAGCAGTGTGAGGGCCATGGCCAGCAGGAAGACCCAGAGGAAAATGCGCAGAAAAATGAGCAGCTCCATGATGATCACCCGGCCGGGGATGGAAAAGCCCTGGATCAGGGAACCTGCCCCCGGATTAAGCCTGCGCCAGGTCCACAGGGACCAGAGGTTGTAGCCAAACCGGACAACCAGATAGTAGAGGTTATAAAGAATGGTGCAGAAAAAAACGAAAAAGCTGAATTGCTCCAAAACGGGTCCCTGGTAGGAAGAGAGCTGGCGAATGAGGCTCTCCACCCCAGTGGTCAGAAGAAGGTAGATCAGACAGACCACCCAAAACCGGGGCCTGGTCAGTCCCATTGCCTCCCGGGCCTGCCGTTTCAGGTCCTTGCGATTGATTTGTGTCATAAAACAGTCTCCAATTATTCCCACTTGTCCATCAGCTGGCGCAGCTGGTCGGCCAACTTGGCCAGATCCTTGTTGGAGCGGCCCCGGCTGCGGCTGATAAGGTCGGCCAGATCCCGGGACACGTCCTGAAGCCGCAAATAGGCGGGGGAGGGTGCGGAAGCGCCGCCGGTGGTGCGCTTGGTCTCCAGAACAATGCCCTTGGCCAGCATACGGTTTTCCAGCAGGTCATAGACCTCCTCATAGAGGGGGGCGTGAGCGGGCAGTCCACGCTCATTGAGGTCAGAGGCAAACAGCTCCGTGACCTCGGAATCGCCGTGGACCACAAAGACCTGCTGGGGCTTGGGGGAGAAGTGCTCCACCCAGGCCAGAAGGTGATCCCGGTCGGCATGGGAGCTCAGGCCCTTAAAGTTGACAATCCGGGCCCGGACGGCAATCTCTTCCCCGAAGAGCTTGATCGACTTGGCCCCTTCCAGAAGCCTGCGGCCCAAGGTGCCTTCGCCCTGGTATCCCACAAACACTACTGCGCATTCCGGCCGCCACAGGTTGTGCTTCAGATGGTGGCGGATGCGGCCTGCGTCGCACATGCCGGAGGCGGAAATGATGATCTTGGGAGTGGGGTCCATGTTGAGGGCTTTGGACTCCTCAGTGGACTGGGTAAGGGTGAGGCCGGGGAAGGTAAAGAGGTTTTCTCCCCCCTGAAGCACGGCAATGGCCTCCTCGTCCAGGTAGCCGTGGAGGTCACCGGCGTAGATCTTGGTGGCCTCGGCGGCCAGAGGGCTGTCTACGCAGACGGTAAAGTTGGGGACCGTGCGCACCATGCCGTTATTCTTGATTTCCCGCAGGAAATACAAAAGTTCCTGGGTGCGGCCCACAGCGAAGGAGGGGATGACGATGTTGCCGCCCTTGGAGAATACGTCGTCAATGAGGGCGGCCAGGGCCTCGGTATAGCTCTCAGGAGGCTCGTGGTTGCGGTCGCCGTAGGTGGATTCCATGACCACATAGTCCGCCTGCTCCACAAAGGAGGGGTTGCGGATGATGGGCTGGTCCACATTGCCCAGGTCGCCGGAAAAGACCAGCTTTTTGGTGACACCGTTTTCCGTGGCCCAGATTTCCACTGCGGAGGAACCCAGCAGATGTCCCGCATCGCAGAAGCGGGCCTTTACGCCCTCGCACAGATCAAAGATCTCGCCGTACTCATAGGTGTGCAGCAGCTGAAGGGCAGCTTCCGCATCCGCCAGAGTATACAGAGGTTCGACCTCGTCCCGGCCTGCACGCTTGCCCTTCTGGTTCTGCCACTGGGCGTCGCTCTCCTGAATGTGGGCGGAGTCCCGGAGCATGATGGACAGAAGCTGGGCGGTGAGGCGCGTGGCGATAATCTGGCCGGAAAAGCCCTCTTTTGCCAGCAGAGGGAGGCGGCCGGAGTGGTCAATGTGGGCGTGGGTGACTAAGACGTAGTCAATATAGCTGGGGGCAAAGTCCAGAGCGTTGTCGTCGTGCTCATCCCGGCCCTGCTGAAGGCCGCAGTCGATGAGAATTTTTTTGCCCCCCACTTCCAGACAGTGACAGCTGCCCGTAACGGCATGGGCGGCGCCGAAGAATGTGAGTTTCATATTGGAACCTCCTGTTTACAGTGTGGAAGGATTGACTTTATTGTACACTGTTTCCCCAGGAAATTCTACTCTAATTTGTGAATCTTGCAAAAAACGGTCGTTAAGGCAGCAGACCAAAGTGTTCCAGGGCCGTGACTACGCCGTCCTCGTCCACCGTTCCGGTGACATAGTCAGCCTGTCCCTT
>CAUFAM010000207.1 GCA_959022875.1 uncultured Oscillospiraceae bacterium
TGAAGGCGGGCATCTTCGGCGCCGAGGCCTGGAGCGAGGAGATGCGCCAGGACATTCAGAATACTCTGGGTATTAAAGCTTACGATATTTACGGTTTAACCGAGCTGTCCGGCCCCGGCGTGGCCTTCGAGTGCTCTGCCCAGAGCGGTATGCACATCAACGAGGACCACTTCATCGCTGAAATTATCGATCCTGAGACCGGAGAAGTCCTGCCCGAGGGCAGCAAGGGTGAGCTGGTGTTCACCTCCATCACCAAGGAGGCATTCCCTCTGCTGCGCTACCGCACCCGGGACATCTGTATGCTCACCCGGGAGAAGTGCTCCTGCGGCCGCACCCATGTGAAGATGTGCAAGCCCATGGGCCGCTCTGACGATATGCTCATCATCCGGGGCGTTAACGTCTTCCCGTCTCAGATTGAGACAGTGCTTTTGAACCACGGCTATCCCGCCAACTACCAGATTATTGTGGACCGGGTGCGCTCCACCGACACCCTGGATGTCCAAGTGGAGATGACCCCCGAGATGTTCACCGACAACCTTGGTGAGATCGACCGTCGGCAGAAGGAACTGGTGGATGGCCTGCGCTCCATGCTGGGTCTGGCCGCCAAGGTCACTCTGGTGGCTCCCAAGTCCATTGTCCGCAGCGAGGGCAAGGCGGTCCGTGTCATCGACAAGCGCAAGATTTAAAGGGGGAGCGAGTATGAATATCAAGCAGATATCTGTCTTTTTGGAGAACAAGCCCGGCGCCCTGTACGCCATGACCGGCGTGCTGGCCCAGAACCAGGTGGACCTGCGGGCCCTGAGCGTGGCTGAGACCAAGGATTTTGGCATCGTGCGCCTCATTGCCGACGATGTGTACAAGGCCACCACCGTTCTCAAGGAGGCGGGCTACATCCACTCCATCACTCCCGTGCTGGGCGTGGCCATTGCCGATGTGCCCGGCGGGCTCAACCGAGTGCTTCAGGTGCTCACCGACGCCAAGGTGAATGTGGAGTATATGTACGCCTTCCTGGGAGGCAAGAAGGCCGACCACGCTTACATGGTCTTCCGGGTGGAGAATAACGAGGCAGCCACCGCCGCCCTGGCCGCCCGGGGCATCAAGACCGTGGAGCAGGAAGAAATGGACACCCTTTAAATTCTTTTAAACAAGGACCAAGCCGCTTGCTGGAGAAAGATTTTACGAAAGAGCGGCCTCACAGGAGAGCTGAAGCGGCCGCCGGATCATCCGGCGGCCGCTTTTTGTGTTTTGCTTACAGCCCGATGGAGGAGATGACCTCCTTGAGCTGGGCGGCGGAGGAGAGCAGGGCCTGGTGCTCCTGGGGGGCCAGGGGAATCTCCAGCACCTGCTCCACCCCGTCCTTGCCCACAATGGAGGGGATGCTCAGGCACAGGCCCTCCAGGCCGTACTGACCGGACAGGGGGACGGAGACGGGGAGCATGGCGTGCTCGTTTTTCACGATGCACTCGGCGATCCGGGCCACCGCCATGGCGATGCCGTAGTAGGTGGCGCCCTTGCGCTGGATGATCTCATAGGCGCTGTCCCGCACCTCGTGGTAAATTTTGTCCAGCAGCTCCCTGCGGTTTTCGATGCCCTTCAGACGGCAGAACTGATCCAGGTCGATGCTGGAGATGTTGGCGCTGCTCCAAACGGCCAGCTCGCTGTCCCCGTGCTCGCCGATGACGGCGGCGTGGACGTTGCGGCTGTCCACCCCCAGCTCCTGGCTCAGGAGGTATTTAAGCCGGGCGGTGTCCAGCACCGTGCCCGAGCCGATCACCCGGTTGGCGGGCAGGCCAGAGAGCTTCCAGGCGGCGTAGGTGAGCACGTCTACCGGGTTTGCCACCACCAGGAGGATGCCCTGGAAATTCCGGCTGGTGAGCTGGGGGAGGATGCTCTTTAAAATGGCCACGTTCTTGCCGATCAGGTCCAGGCGGGTCTCCCCGGGCTTCTGGTTGGCCCCGGCGGTGAGGATGACCATGGCGCAGTCGGCCACATCGTCATAGGTGCCCGCGTAGATTTTCATAGAGGCGGCGTAAGGGAGCCCGTGGCTTAAATCCATGGCCTCTCCCTCGGCCTTCTCCCGGTTGGCGTCGATGAGCACCAGCTCAGAGTAGAGACCCCGCTGCATAAGGCTGAAGGCGATGGAGGCCCCCACAAATCCACAGCCGATGACCGCCGCTTTTCTCACGTTTACCATAGTACCCAGCTCCTTTTCCTTCGTTTCCATATTGTTTATGTTCCCGGGGACGGGGATTGACACTAGTCTGCCCGGTTTTTTAAGGTTCATCCTTTTCCTGTCAATATCCTACCAAAATAGTAGGTAATTAGCAAGAGGAAAACCAGACAAAATTTTCCTACTATTTTAGTGGGTTATGTAAAAGCATACAAAGAAAACTGGCGAAATTTGGAAGATAAACGGCCCGCAAACTCTTGACAGGGGAGGTTTATTCTGATAAACTTCAGGTAGAAAGAGGTTTATCGGAATAAACTGAAAGGAGGCGGAACCATGGAGAAGCTCTTTGAAGGGGAGTATAGGCTCATGGAGGTGCTGTGGGAC
Source organism: uncultured Oscillospiraceae bacterium (assembly GCA_959022875.1). Taxonomy (GTDB): domain Bacteria; phylum Bacillota; class Clostridia; order Oscillospirales; family Oscillospiraceae; genus Lawsonibacter. Next base: position 2,555 of record CAUFAM010000207.1, read on the forward strand.
AGCGGCGAAGTAAACTCCACCCATTTGGTGGAGCTGTGCCGGGAGAAGCTGGGATGGAACAAGTCCACCACCTACACCGTCCTGCGCAAGCTGAAGCACAAGGGAGCGGTACGCCATGAAGATGCCGTCGTTACCCCGGTCCTCACCCGTCAGGCCGCCATCCAGGCCCAGGGGGAGGAACTGGTGGAGCGGGTAGGCGGCTTGTCTCTGTTTATGACCGCCTTTTTGAGCGGACGCAAGCTGACCCGGGAGGAAGCGGAGGAGCTGAAGGCCCTCATTGATGAGAAAATGGGGGAGGGATAAGGTGTGATTGCGCTGTTTACCTTTTTGGGCGAAATTGGGATTACCATGATTAATTTGGGAATTTCCATGGGGCTCACCTTTGGTGCGCTGATCCTTCTGCGGCCCATCACCGGACGGCTTCTGCGGCCCAAACACCAGGTTTGGCTGTGGTTTGCAGGGTGGTACCTGGGGTATCTGTTTCAGTTCTACGATCTGCTGGGCCAGTGGGTGCGCCTCCCCTTTTCCTTCCGGGACCTGATCATCCCCCGGGTGGAGGAGACGGGTGTGCGCAGCTATCCCATGTATATTTCCAGCGGCCTGGAGAAGGCCCCCTCTCTCATGCTGCCTGGAGGGGCGGAGTTTTTCCTTCCCTCCGACCTCTTTGACCGGCTGCTGCCGGTCGTCGGAGTGGTGTGGATTGGGGTGTTTGTGGCCGCCCTCG
>CAUFAM010000208.1 GCA_959022875.1 uncultured Oscillospiraceae bacterium
GCCGGCATCGTGGACGATGTGCCCCTGCTGGATCTGTGCTATGAGGAGGACTCCTCCGCCATGGTGGACCTCAACTGCGTCATGGACGACCAGGGCCGCCTCATTGAGATCCAGGGCACCGGAGAGGAGCGCCCCTTCACCCTGGCCGAGCAGCAGCAGCTGGTGGAGCTGTGCCACGAGGGCATTTCCAAGCTTCAGGCCATCCAGAAGGAAATCCTGGGCGTATAAGAGTAGGAGGAGAGCACATGAAACTGGTGCTGGCCAGCAAAAATAAAAAGAAGCTGGTGGAGATGAACGACATTCTCTCTCACCTGGGTATTGAGGTCTGCTCTGAGGCGGAAGCCGGAGTGGACGTGGATGTGGAGGAGACCGGAACCACCTTTGAGGAAAATTCCCTGCTGAAGGCCAAGGCTGTTATGGAGGCCAGCGGACTGCCTGCCATTGCCGATGACTCTGGCCTGTGCGTGGACGCCTTGGATGGTGCTCCCGGGGTCTACTCTGCCCGGTACGGCGGGGAGGGGCTGGACGATGTGCAGCGCTACCAGCTCCTGCTGGAGAACATGAGGGGCCAGATGCCCCGCACAGCCCGGTTTGTCTCGGTCATTACCTGCTGTTTCCCCAATGGAGATGTGCTTTCCGCCCGGGGGGAGTGTGAAGGCACCATCGCCTTTGCGCCCATGGGCGAGGGTGGCTTTGGGTACGACCCCGTCTTCTTTGTGCCGGAGCTGAAAAAGACGTTTTCCCAGCTGAGTGCCGAGGAGAAAAACGCCATTTCCCACCGGGGCAAGGCCCTGGAGGCCTTCCAGGTCAAACTGGAAGCGTATTTGAAGAAATAAGGATTAGGAGTTAACATTATGTCGGAACTGACAAGCAAGCAGCGCTCTCAGCTGCGCGGGCTGGCCAACAGCATTGACACCATTTTGATTGTGGGCAAGGACGGCATCGGGGACAATCTGGTCAAGCAGGCCAACGATGCCCTGGAGGCTCGGGAACTTATCAAGGGAAAGGTTTTGGAAAATTCCATGCTCTCTCCCCGGGAGGCCGCCGAGCAGCTGGCTCCCCTCACCCGCAGCGAAGTGGTGCAGGTGATCGGAACAAAATTTGTTTTATATCGTCCAAGCCATAACAAGAACAAGAAAGACAAAATCGTCCTGGTAAGCGACAAAAAAGGCAGGTAATCAAGGATAGCCCCTAAGATTATGTGATAAAGGTGGTAGCGGTATGAAAATTGGCGTCTACGGCGGAACCTTTAACCCACCCCATCTGGGGCACCTGGCAGCGGCCCGGGCGGCCGTTGAAGCCCTGGAGTTGGATAAATTGCTGCTGATCCCCGCGGCGGTGCCCCCCCACAAGGACCTGCCCCAAGAGACCCCAGACCTGGAGCATCGGCTGGCCATGGTGGAAAAAATGGCCGATGCCATGGGCCTTTCCAAGGTTGTGGAGGTATCCCGGCTGGAGGTGGAGCGCAGCGGAAAGAGCTATACCTCCGACACGCTGGAGGCCATCCATGACCAGTACCCCGGCGCTCAGCTGTGGCTGCTCATGGGAACGGATATGTTTTTGACGCTCCATCAGTGGCATGACCCGGAGGAGATTTTGAAGCTGGCCGGCATCTGTGCCTTTGGCCGCAAAGAGCAGGACGGGGAAGCGGTGTTTGCTCCCCAGCGCTCCCGGTTGGAGGAACAGTATGGGGCAAAGGTGGTTACCATGACCTTGCCTGATCTGGTGGACATCTCCTCCACCCGGCTGCGGGCGCTGCTGGCCGAGGGAGAGGGACGGGAGTATCTCCATCCCTCCGTTTATGGATACATTTTGATGCATGGACTTTACGGTACCCATGCCGACCTGAAGCATCTGGACATCCCGGAGCTGAGGGCCTGCTCTTACTCCATGGTCAAGGAAAAGCGGGTGCGGCATATCCGGGGTACAGAGGAAGAGGCGGTCCGCCTGGCCAAGCGCTGGGGGGCGGATGAGACGCTGGCCCGCCGGGCGGGCATTCTCCACGACTGTACCAAATACCTTGAGCTGGATGAGCAGCTGGAGCTGTGCCGGAAGTATGGAGTAGAGCTGGACGAAATGGAGCAGTGTATGGTAAAGCTGCTCCACTCTAAAACGGGAGCCTGCATCGCCCGTGCCATATTCGGTGAGCCTGATGAGGTATTTTGGGCTATTTTTTGGCATACTACCGCCAAGGCGGATATGACTACCCTGGAAAAGATTTTGTATGTGGCCGATTACATGGAGCCCAACCGGGACTTTGAGGGCGTGGAGCGGCTGCGGGAGCTGGCTTACAGCGACCTGGACAAAGCGCTGCTCCTTGGGGTAGAAATGACCATCCAGGAGATGAAAGACCGGCAACTTCCCGTACACAACAATACCATCCAGGCCCAGGCCTGGTTAAGAGAACACGGTGTGACAACAGAGGGCTGAAGCAAGATGACAGAAAAAAATAATCATGGAAAGCGTGAGGCCTCGGCGCGCCGGACCTCGTTGGGAGACAATTGGCGTCAGCACAAGGCCTGGGTGGCCGGGCTGGACAGAGGACAAAAGATCAAGTACCGCCTGTTTCAGGCCCTGGTGGTACTGGCAGTTGTGGTGATTGCCGTTTTTTTGGCGGCCCGGGCCTGGATCCGGCTGCCTGAGGTGCCTAACCTGCCCACTGGGGATGGTTCCGGGATCCAGACTGGGGAGGAAATGGGCTATGACGGAGCGGAACTGCCCGACGTAGCCAAGAGCGGACGAAAGGACGGATACTATACCTTCCTGGTGGCCGGACAGGATGTGATCAGCGGTTCTACCGACACCATGATCCTTGTGAGCTATGACACCAAGAATAAAGAGATCCACGCCATCAGTCTGCTCCGGGATACCATGATCAATACCAGCGCAAGCAGCAAGCGCCTCAACTCCGTCTACACCCGCAACCGGGGAGACAAGAGCCTGCCGGAAGATCAGCGGGTGGAGAACGGCATGACGGCCCTGAAAAAAGAGGTCAGCAAGCTCACCGGCATCTATCCGGATTTCTATGTGATGGTGCAGTGGGAGGCTGTGGGCCAGCTGGTGGATGCCATCGGGGGGGTCTATTTTGAGGTTCCCTTCGATATGGACTACGATGACCCGGCCCAGAACCTTCATATTCACCAGGAGGCCGGCTATCGTTTGCTCGATGGTGAGGATGCCATGGAGGTCATCCGGTTCCGGAAGAATAACGACTTGTCCATTTCCTTGGGCGACAGCGGCCGGACGGAGATTCAGCGGGACTTCCTGGTGGCGG
>CAUFAM010000209.1 GCA_959022875.1 uncultured Oscillospiraceae bacterium
GCTTTTGCTCCCCGTCCCGCTCCTCCGTCAGCCCAGCGCTATCCAGCGGGTATTTTTTCGCCTGATGATTACAGGAATGCAGGGATAACTGGTCATCCAGCTCCAAAACATCCTCCACAAACCGCAGCCGCCCGCTCTCCCGGAGCTTGGGGTCAATGCCGATGTACTTGCCCACCGCGTCATACCGCTTGCCAAAGGCGTGGGCACTGAGGTAGATGGGTGCGTGGTGGTTTTCTTCCAGAAAGCGGGCCAGACCGCCCCCGTGGTCGTAGTGGTCGTGGGAGAGAACGGCCAGCTCCACCTGGGACAGATCCACTCCCAGAAGCTTTGCGTTGTCGGCAAAGGCACCGGAGGCCCCGGTGTCAAAGAGGATCTTGTGCCGGTCGGTCTCGATGTAGAGACTCAGGCCGTGCTCCGCGGCAAATTGGGGCGCGTATGGAATATTTTCCATGAGGGCATAAATCTTCATGGTGTTTTCCTCCCAAGTGTTACTGCTTCAGCCGCTCCAGGCGGTTTATGAGGGCCTGGGCGGCCACGCCGGTGAAAAGCCCGGCGAGGATGCCCGCCAAAATGAGATAGGGGAGATAGGCCAGCACGGTCCAGGTCTTCATCACTGCCGCCGCGGCCAAGAGCTGGCCCAGATTGTGAAATACTCCAGCCACCGGACTGCACAGCCAGATCTGCCTGCGGTCCAGCAGCTTGCGCAGCAGAAGCAGCACGCACCAGCTAAGAAGCCCCCCCACGGCGGAGTAGATGAGGGTCATCATCTGCCCGGAAAACACCGCCCCCAGAAAAATCCGGGCCGCTAAAATCATCAGGGTATCTCCCGGGCCAAAGGTAAACATGGCGTACACGGTGACGATATTGGCAAGGCCCAGCTTGATGCCCGGCACCACCGTGACCACCGGCAGCTGGGCCTCCACCATAAAGATGGTCAGGGCGATGGCCGTAAGCAGGGCCAGGCGGGTCATCCGCCCTGCCCCTTTAACCGGCTGCGGTGTCAAACTCGCTCCCTCCCCCCACAATTTCGATCATCAGCTTGTGGGGCAGGCACACCACCGGGACGGTACCGTCGGAGATAAATCCCTGGTTGACGCACACCTGGTCGGGGCAGTCGGCCTCACTCACCCGGATGCGTCCGGGCTCCACCAAAATGGTGTTGGTGCCCCCCTCGCTGTCCACGGTAAAGGAATAGCTCTCCTCCACCTCATCCAGGGGAATTTCCTGCAAAAGCTCCCCGTCCAGGGTGATCCGGGCCACGGGGGAGGGGGTCTGGTTCTTCTGCATAAAAAGGATCCCGGCCGAGAGCACTGCCGCAGCCAGCAGCAGGATCAAAATGATCTTGGCGTTTTTGCTCATTGCAGTACCTGTACCTCCCGGTCCTCATACCCCTGGCCAAGGGAGAACATCTCCTCCATGCCGGGGGTTACGTATAGGGTTCCGTCCTCCGTGACAAAGAGAACCTCAAGTTCCAGCTCCGGGTGGTCCTGCCAGAACTGGGTGCCCTCCTCCAGGCCCATGACAAACAGGGCCGTGGACAGTCCGTCGCACACCAGGCCCGAGGGGCCCACCACCGTCACCGAGGTGAGGCCGCTGCGGGCGGGGGCGGCGGTAGCGGGGTCTAAGATGTGCCAGTAGGTCTCCCCGTCCTGCTCAAAAAACCGCTGGTAGCCTCCGGAGGTGCCCACCGCCAGATCGGTGAGCTCGATGACGCCCAGATAGCCCTCTCCCGCCGGGTCCTGGACGGCGATGCGCCAGGGGGAGCCGTCAGGCTTGCTGCCCACCACCCGGATGGTGCTCTGGCCCAGATCCAGCAGGGCGGAGGTAATCCCCGCCTGCTCCAGCTGCTGCGCCAGCCGGTCACCGGCATAACCCTTGGTCACCGCCCCCAGATCCACGGCCATTCCCTGGGGAATCCGGGCAATACCTTCCTGGGCGTCCACTTCCAGCTTGGTATAGTCAATGCCGGCGGCCAGCTGCTCCAGCTCTGCCTGGTCCGGCACCCGGTAGTTACCGGTGGTAAAACCCCAAGCCAGCACGGCCGGATAGGCCGTGATGTCCAGGGCTCCATGGGTGGCCTCACACAGCTCCAGGGCCTTTGTCAGAAGCTCCGCCGTCTCAGGGGAAAGAGAAGCCTGTCCCTGCTCATTGAGTGCATACAACTCGCTGGTCTCTTTCGTGGTGGAGAGTTTCTCCTCCAGGGAATAGATTTCTGCCACCAGCTCCTCCTGTACGCCCTCCAGCGCCGCCTCCGGGTCAGCCCCGTAAAAGGTCAGGTTCATGACGGTGTCCATGGCAAAAATACTGCTCTCCATTTTTTGCTCTTGGGCGGCACATCCCCCCAGGAGGGGCAGGGCTGCCGCCAAAGCCAGCACCAGAACAAGTCCCCGTTTCAAACCGCTTGCCCTTGGGGCCATCTCAGAGTACCTCCCGGTACATAGCCGCGGCATCCGCCTTGCCCACGTTGTCGGCCACCACCAGCACCTCCACCTTGACTGTGGAGACGCCGAATTTGAGCTCCAGCAGGTCGCCCACCTTCACGTCGTAGCTGGCCTTCACCGGCCGGCCGTTGGCGGTGACCCGGGCGTTGTCACAGGCCTCGTTGGCCACCGTCCGGCGCTTGATCAGGCGGGAGACCTTGAGCCACTTGTCCAATCTCATAATACCTCCAAAACCAAGAGGGCGCTACACAGTGGTAGCGCCCTCCCTTTGACACATGGAATCCGTTTTAACGGGCAACCGCGTCCTTCAGGGCCTTGCCGGCCTTGAACACCGGGGCCTTGGAGGCGGGGATGGGAATGGGCTCCTTGGTCTGGGGGTTGCGGCCCATCCGCTCGGCGCGGGTCTTGACCTCAAAGGACCCAAAGCCCACCAGCTGTACCTTCTCGTCCTTGCACAGCGCATCGGTGATCGCCTCGATGGTGGCGGTGATGGCGGCCTCGGCGTCCTTCTTGGAGAGCTCGGCCTTCTCAGCGACTGCCGCGATCAGTTCAGTCTTGTTCATTTGTTGACTCCTCCCGTGAATGTTTTGGACCGCCGCCCCGGGGGGCGGCCGTCAAATATACTTAAGGCCCTGCGCGGGTTCGGCCATAAGCGACTGGGTCAGCAATGCTCCGCTTCTTTCGCGCGGCGCCACAGCTCCTCCAGAGCGGGCACCTCCAGCTCCTGGAGCGGCCGGGGCGCCAGCTCCTCCACCCGCCGGAACCGGCGGATGAACTTTTCACATGCGGACTGGAGCGCCTGCTCCCCGT
>CAUFAM010000210.1 GCA_959022875.1 uncultured Oscillospiraceae bacterium
CGGGGGTGAGGTAGGGGGAGTCGGTCTCGATCATGATGCGGTCCATGGGCAGCCATTCAATGACCTCCAGGGACTTGCGGGCATTTTTATAGGTGACCACCCCGGTGAAGGAGAGCATCCAGCCCAGCTTGACAAGCACCTTGGCGTCCTCCAGGCTGCCGGAGTAGCAGTGGTAGACGCCCCGGACATCGGGATACTCCCGGACGATGGACAGGCAGTCCTGATGGGCCTCCCGGTCGTGGATGATGACGGGCAGGTTCAACTCCCGGGCCAGTTCCATCTGCTTACGGAAGACCTGCTGTTGAAATTCCCGGGGGGGATTCTCCTTCCAATAGTAGTCCAGGCCGATCTCCCCGATGGCCTTGACCTTTTCGTGGGCGGCCAGGGTCCGCAGCTCTTCCAGCCAGCTGTCCTCCCAGTCCCCACAGTCGGAGGGGTGGACGCCCACGGCGGCGTAGACAAAGGGGAATTGCTCGGAGAGAGCCACGGCGGTGCGGGAGCTCTCCAGCTCGCAGCCGGGATTTAAAATGAGCGCCACATCCTGCTCAGGCATGGAGGCGAGCACCTCCAGGCGGTCGGCGTTGAAGGCGCCGGAGTCGTAATGGGCGTGGGTGTCAAATACTCTCATGGGTGTTCCTCCTGGGGATATGACCCCGTTTTGTTGGCAGAGCCTATCATACCCCCAATCTTGCCCAAATGCAAGAGGCGAAAGGAATCGTTGCTGCTTTTCCCGGAAAATGGTTGAAAACCGGCAGAATTGGTATTATCTCAACCGGATGATCAAATATAGGTTGGGCAAAAAATTCCTGTTTGTTGAAATTTTACATTGACTTTTCACGATGGAGCGGGTACAATACGCTCAAATATTTTAATTAAATAATTTTAACTAAAATATTTTAATGAAAAAAGATTCAGAATTGAGAGGAGAACTTCCCATGTTTGAGAAAGTACGCGAGATCATTGTTGACACCCTGAGCTGTGAGATGGACGAGGTCACCATGGAGGCCGACCTGACCGAGGATCTGGGCGCCGACTCCCTGGACGCCGTGGAGCTGAACATCGCTCTGGAGGAGCAGCTGGGCCTGTCCATCGCCGATGAGGACCGCCCCAACCTGAAGACCGTGGGCGACATCGTGCGCTACCTGGAGGCCAAGGAGGCCTAATCAATCTAACCGCAAGAGGAGTAATACCATGGAACTGGAATCCATTTACGCGCTGATGGAGCGCTTTGAGCGCTCCTCCATCACCGGGCTGGAGCTGGAGCAGAACGGAACCCGGCTGAAGCTGGAAAAGACCGTGGCCGTGGCGGCCGCCGCCCCTGCCGCTGTGACTGCTGCCCCTGCCGCTGTGGCTGCTGCCCCCGTTGCTGCCGCCCCTGCTGTGCAGGAGGAGGGCGAGTACATCAAGGCCCCCCTGGTGGGCACCTTCTACACTGCCGCAGGCCCCGACGCCGCCCCCTTCGTTCAGGTGGGGGACAAGGTCCAGAAGGGCCAGACGGTGTGCATCCTGGAGGCCATGAAGGCCATGAGCGAGATTCCCGCTCCCATGGACTGCGTCATCGAGGAGGTGCTGCTGGACAACGGCAGCCTGGCCGCCTTTGACGCCCCTCTGTTCCGGGTCCGGAGGCTGTGAGATGTTTCAGCGTATTTTGATCGCCAACCGCGGCGAAATCGCGGTACGCATCGCGCGGGCCTGCCGCGAGCTGGGCGTGGAGACGGTGTCGGTCTATTCTCAGGCCGACGCCGACGCCCTCCACGTTCAGCTGGCCACCCGGGCGGTTTGCATCGGCCCCGCCAAGGCGGCCGACAGTTATTTAAATGTGGATGCTCTGCTGACCGTGGCTAAGGAGACCGGCTGTGACGCCGTTCATCCCGGCTACGGTTTTCTCTCAGAGAGCGCGGAATTTTCCGATAAGTGTGCGGAAATGGGCCTGCGCTTCATCGGCCCCTCCGGAGATGTGATCCGGATGATGGGCAACAAGTCCGCTGCCCGGGACCTGATGAAAAAGCACCATGTCCCGGTGGTTCCCGGCTCGGACGGGGCGGTGGAGACCGCCGAAGAGGCCGGAACGATTGCCGCGGAGATCGGCTACCCCGTGCTGGTGAAGGCCAGCGCCGGAGGAGGCGGCCGGGGCATGCGCCGGGTGGACAGCCCGGAGGAGATGGAGAATAAATTTCAGCAGGCCCGGGCAGAGGCGCTGGCCTGCTTTGGAGATGGGCAGCTCTATGTGGAAAAGCTCATCCTCAACCCCAAGCACATTGAGTTTCAGATCCTGGCCGACGGCCAGGGCAACGTGATCCACCTGGGGGAGCGGGACTGCTCCATTCAGCGCAAGAACCAGAAGCTGGTGGAGGAATCTCCCTCCAAGGCCCTGACTCCCGAGCTGCGGGAGGCCATGGGCCAGGCCGCCGTGGCGGCCGCCACGGCGGCCGGCTATGAGAACGCCGGTACCATCGAGTTTGTCCTGGACCAGGAGGGACACTTCTATTTCATCGAGATGAACACCCGTATTCAGGTGGAGCACCCGGTCACCGAGATGGTCACCGGCCTGGACCTGGTGCGGGAACCGCTGCGCATTGCCGCGGGGCTGCCCCTGTCGGTGAGCCAGGAGGATGTGGTCCTGCGGGGCCACGCCCTGGAGTGCCGCATCAATGCCGAGGACGCGGCCCAGGATTTCCGCCCCTGCCCCGGCACCACGAAGTTCCTGCACTTCCCCGGCGGCCCCGGGGTGCGGGTGGACTCCCTGCTCTATAACGGCTATGAGGTGTCCCCCTTCTACGACTCCCTGGTGGCCAAGGTCATCGTCCACGCCCCCACCCGTCTGGAGGCCATCCGCCGGATGCGCCGGGTGCTGGAGGAGATGATCATTGAGGGGTATCCCACCACGGCGGATTTCTGCCACCTCATTCTGCACCACCCCGACTTTGTCAAGGGGCGCTATGACACGGGCTTTTTGGCCCAGCACCAGGATGAGCTGCTCAGCTGGAATAAGGAGGACTAAATGCAACCACTGTTTCGTTCCCGCCGGGACCGGCTGGACCGGCTGCGCCGTCAGCGGGAGGACGCCGTCAAGGCGGCTGCCCAGCGCTCCAGCCTGACCGCTGCCGGCGGTTCTCAGACCTGCCCGGGCTGCGGGCGGGAGTGCCAGAACCAGGATTTGGTGAAGACGGAGTACGTCTGCCCCCACTGCGGCTATCATCTGCCCATCGGGGCCTACCTGCGGCTGTCCC
>CAUFAM010000211.1 GCA_959022875.1 uncultured Oscillospiraceae bacterium
CCGCTCAAAAACCATCAGGGCACCCACCTTGTCCCGGGACATGTCGGTGTAGGCCTCGGTGGTCTGCTGAATGGCCGTTTCCAGCTCCGCTCCGGGCTCCCGGTTGGAGGCAAAGACCAGCCCCAGACCTCCGCTGCCCATCCGCTCCAGGAAACGGCGGATCTCCGGCTGGAACAGGATGACCAGCACCAAAACACCCAGCTCCACCACCTGCTTGAGCAGGAAGCTGGTGGCGGTCAGGGAGATGGCAGAGGAGACCACCATGGCCAGCAGCAGGATCAAAATACCCCGCAAAACCCGGCCGGAGCTTGTCTTGCGCAGCATCCACAGAAGCTTGTAGATGACCCCCGTCATAATGGCGATGTCCAGCAGATCAGCCAGTTGGATGCGAATTAGCGGGAAATACCCCTGAAAAATCATCCGGATCATCTCAGACATATGGCTCCCCCCTCAGGTGCGAAAGTTATTCATCATGTCATTATACGATATTCCGGCCTTAATAGCAACACGAAAGAGGGAGTACAAAATGAAAATTTTATAAATTTTCCAAAAAAATCCCCCATCCGCTTTTCGCAGGATGGGGGATTCCGGGCATACTGCACGGCAAGGACTCAGGCCAGGTTTTTTCCCTCCCCAGCCAGTTTGGCCAGGGTTCGCAGGAGCTGCTCCACCTCCCGGTGGGTATTAAACACGGAAAGTCCCGCCCGGACCGTACCCTGCTCCAGGGTTCCCGCGCTCTCATGGGCCAGGGGGGCACAGTGCAGTCCGGCCCGCAGGGCAAATCCCCGCGTCCCCAGCTCCTCCCCCAGGGCCTCACAGTCCCAGCCACTGAGCTGGAAGGACAAAACCCCCGCCTGTTCCAGGGGATTTTGCGCCAGAAAGACCCGGGCTCCTGGAATCTCACCAAGCCCTTCCCCCAGTCTGCGCACCAGCAGGCTCTCCTGGGCGGCGATGTTCTCCACCCCCCGCCGGCGGACAAAGCGCAGTCCCTCCAAAAGCCCGGCAATGCCCGCCACATTGTGGGTGCCGGCCTCCAGGCGGTCGGGCAAAAAGGCAGGCATGGACTGAAGCCGGGACTCACTCCCCGTTCCTCCCCACAGCAGAGGTTCCGGGTCCATGCCGCACAGGAGAAGCCCCGTCCCCTGGGGGCCGTACAGCCCCTTGTGTCCCGGCATGGCCGTAAAGGCCGCCCCCAGTGCTTCAAAGTCCAAGGGCAGGCACCCCGCAGACTGGGATGCGTCTACAATAAGAGGGATGCCCCTGTCCCGGCACAGGGCGGCAATTTCCTCCACCGGAAGAATAAAGCCGAAGACATTGGATACATGGGTACATACCGCCGCATCCGCACCCTGATCCAGTTCCCGGCGGAAGGCCTCCAGAGCCGCCGCCCCATCAAACAGAGGGCTTCTTGCCACCCGGATCTCTACGTCGGGGATGGCATGGAGGGGGCGGGTGACGGCGTTGTGCTCATAGCCGGAAATGACCACCCGGCTGCCCGGCTTGATCAAGGTGCGGATGGCAATGTTCAGGCCGTGGGTCGCGTTGAAGGTAAAGACCACCCGCTCCGGCTCGGACACATGAAAGAGATTGGCTGCCTCCTCCCGGCAAGCGAAAGCGGTGTCCGCCGCGGCCATGGCGGGCCGGTGTCCGCCCCGTCCGGGGCTGGCCAGATGGTTGATGGCCCAGGCTGAGGCCCGGGCCACGGCGGCAGGCTTTTGCAGGGTGGTGGCCGCACTGTCCAGGTAGATCACAGCTCCACCTCCTGATAACTGCCGTTTCCGGCGGTGATATAGATGCGCTTTGGGGGCAGGCCCGATCGCTGGAGGATCCGCAGGGCATCGGGCAGATAGCGCTGGGAAATTTTTACGGAATGGCTGCACCCTTCCCCGGAAATGCTCTTGGGGGAGCGCAGCACCCGGGCGGTGATCCCCGCGCGCTCCAGGGCAGCCGCCGTACGCTGGGCATAGGTCAGCGAGCGGCATACAATGAGATAATAGAGCATTGGCTCGTTCCTTTCCCGGGACGGCCCGGGGCCGTCGCGCAGAACTTGGTCAGAGGAGCCCTTTGGCTCCTCTCCCGCCCCATCTTATGCGCCGGTCTCCTCCTCTGCCACCGGTATAAAAACACCGGGGAAGCCATAGGCTTCCCCGGTGGGAGTGGTTCGCGTTCAGTTGCGGCGCCGGCCCAGAATACTCAGCAGCCGGACAAACAGGTTCAAAAAGTCCAGATACAGCTGCAAGGCGGAGAAAATAGACGCCTTGGCCAGCATATCGGGATACCCTGCGTAGTATTGGTAATAGCTTTTGATCTTCTGGGTATCGTAGGCGGTCCAGGCCAGGAAAAGGGCTATGCCGCCCATGGCCACCATACGGTCAAAGGCCATCAGGCCGGGAATAAACAAGGACAGGGCGTAGAAGATCAGAAGGAAAATCACGCCGAAGGTCAGCACCGGGCGCAGGAAGGACAGATTGCTCTTGGTGAGAAATCCATAGGCCGCCAGGGCGCCGAAGTACACAGCCGTAGCCAGGAACACCAGCAGGATGCTCTCCAGGCGGTAGGCATACATAAGCATGGAAATATCAAACCCAAACAGGGCGGAAAATCCCAAAAACAGCGCCACCGCCGAACCTACCGACATGCGCTCAATCCGTGAGGCCATCACAAAGGAAATCACCAGCAGCGCCACCAGCAGCACCAGATACAGGGCGGGCATACTCAGAAACAGACGCACGGTCAGGCCGGTGCTCCAGCTGATAACCCCCACGCCAAAGGTGACCAGCAGGCCCACCATCATCCAAAGGAAGGTCTTGGCTGTATACTGCCCCAAGGTTTCCGATACATTTCTGCCGTAGCTGCGGTCAAACTCATAGGGATCAAAGCTCATAGGAAACGCTCCTTTCCGCGGGACTGCCCCATTAGGTTGCCCCACCTTTCCTGCTGTTATTATCCCATATTTTCACTGGAATAGCAATCAAGATCCTGTTCCAAAGACGTAATTGTAAAAATCATTTTCCACGATCATGTCGGTGCAGTCCAGCTTATACTGCACCAGCTTCTTCATGGTGGAGACGTAGCTCTCCTGCTCCTCGGCGGTCATAGTGACCCCGGCGGCGGGGGTAAACTCCCCGGTGTAGCGGTTATAGAAGCCCCGGTCGGTCTTCCAGCACCGGGAAGTAAACACCACCAGGCCCTCACTGTCGGAGAGAATGTCGCTGCCTGAAAGCATCC
>CAUFAM010000212.1 GCA_959022875.1 uncultured Oscillospiraceae bacterium
ATAGAGCCTCAGCTCCAAATTGGTGAAATTGTAGCCGGCGGGGAGTCGGCTGTCCACATCTCCGTCGCCGCCCATCAGGCGGTCCATCATGCTCAGCATCAGCGTAGTGGAAAAGTGGAACAGCACCGGCGTCTCGTCCGGCTGTACCTGCCCCTCCAGCGCTACATCTGCCAGGGCCAACACGTCCCCCTCCAACAGCGCGTTGGAAAACTCGTAATAGCGCTGCTCTTCCACGGATTCCACCTCTATCTCACAGGTGGTATGCAGCAGTCCGTTGATTCTGGAGTTAATGATCCTGGTGTAATTTTCAAAGACTCCGCTGAGCATTTTAAGCCGGTCTTTGGTAAACTTCCTTGGGCTGTAGAAATCATATTTACGGTATTTTTTCTCGGAACTGCTCTCTGCCTTCGCGGCCAAATCCATCTCGCCGTTACGGGCCGCGTTCAGCAGAGCGTCAATTTGGCTCTGAGATAAAACTTCCGCCATCTTCATCCCTCCTCGGCAGAGTTTGGGCCTTCCCCCCGTCTCCCTGCACACTCAAGGATTGGCAGAAGTACCGGTACTTTCCCGCATGGTATAATATTGTGTAATGTTATCTCCGGCCTCGTCGTCCAGGTCCAGCCCTGTGACAATCAGTTCCACACGCCGGTTTTCCGCACGCCCCGCAGAGGTGTCGTTGCTGGACACAGGACGCCACTCGCCATAGCCCACGCTGACCAGCCGGGCCGGGTCAATTATGTCTTTTTCCTGTAGGTAAATAGTAACCACTGTGGCACGGTTGGAGGCCAGGAAGCGGTCCGCCGTGACGTTGTTCACCTGGCCGGGCACGGCCTGGGCGGTATGACCCAGGACACGGATCTCGTCGATGGAGCTGCTGACCTCTGAAATAATCTGGGAGACTTCGTCCAATACAACCTTGCCCTCATCCCGCAGTTCGTAGCTGTCTCCACTAAAAAACACGGTGTCGTCAAAGGAGATAAAGACGTAGCCGTTTCCTTCGCCCAGGGTCACCTGATTGGCCATTCCAGCCTGTTGGACATAGTCCTGCATCGCCTGGTAGAGCTCCTCCATGTCCTGGTCGATATCCTCCTGGGTTCCGGTTCCCTCACCCCCGGACGCGGAGGGGGGCTGGGTTTCCGTCACCTCCTCGGTGGGGTTAAAGGACTGTACGAGCGCAATCCACTTTTCCTTGTCCAGGGTAGACATGGAGTAGAGCATGACAAAAAAGCACAGCAATAAGGTCACCATATCGCCGTAGGTATCCATCCAGTTGGCACCGCCGCCGCCGCTTTTTTTCTTTTTCATCGTGGGTACCGCCTCCCTGAAGCAAGCCGCGGCTTATTTCTCCTTGCGGCGCTTCCGCTCTTTTTTCTCTCCGGTGCCGCCGCCGGATTCTCCGCCTTCCCGGAGTTTTTGGTTCATAAAGGTCATCAGGCGCTCCCGAAGGAATTTGGGGTTCTCGCCCGACTGGATCGCCATGATGCCTTCCACGATAATCTGACGGCAAAGGATCTCCTCTTCGTCCCGGGCCGTCAGGTTCGACGCGATGGGGTTGAACAGGACATGCGCCAACAGCGAACCATAAAAGGTCGTGATCAGCGCCACCGACATACTGGGACCAAGGGTCTCCATGTCGGAGTCGGAGAGATTCTTCAGCATGTTGATCAGTCCGATCAGGGTACCGATCATACCGAAGGCCGGGGCCGCGTTGGAGCCCCGTTCATACATGGCGATGACCTCCTGATGGCGCTCCGAGGTCTGCTCGATATCATTTTCCAGAATGTTGCGCACCCGGTCCGGGTCGTTGGCGTCTACAATGAGCATGATTGCCTGCTGAAAGAAGGGGTCCTCCTGCTCCTTGGCCTTCTCCTCCAAGGCAAGCAGGCCGTTCTTTCGGGCAATCTGCGCCAGCTCGGTCAGCTTCTCCACATATTGTTCCGGATTGAACGCGTCCAGCCGGAGCATGATTTTGAAGTGCTTGGGGAAGGACTTGGCCAGCTTGGGGTAGCAGGCCACCACCACCGCAAGCGTACCGCCAAGTACGATCAGGATACTGGTGGGATCTACAAAATTGATCAGTGTATCCAGATTGAACGGACCGACCATGAGCCCTCCGGTCCCGCCGGGATCGAAGGTAATTCCGAATATTACAAATACGAACGCCAGGACAATGCCGAGCAAATAAACAATGTTCATCTTTGGTTCTCCTCCCGCACGAAGATGCAGAGCAGACACATCACTCTTTATACCGCTCCACGACGGCTATCTCGCGGTGAATGTCCTGTACCTTGGCGTTATACTTTGCGATCTTCTCGATGATTTCCTCGACCGTGTCCCGTACGATGTAATAGTCGTGATTCATCATGACGATTTTGCTCTCTGGAATCAGCTCAATGCACTCAATTTGGTTGTGGTTGAGCAAAAAACGCTCATTGTTCATTTTTCTCAGTTCAATCATCGTGCCGCCCTCCCCTGCCCAATCCCCCCACGCCTGGCGGCGTGGGGGAGATCGGCAATTCCATTTCTTAGCGCTTCATGTTGACCAGCTCTTCCAGCATGGTGTCGGTCACCGTAACAATGCGGGTATTTGCCTGATAGCCCCGCTGGTAAATAATCATGTTGGCAAACTCGGTGGCCAGATCCGTGCCGGAGGCCTCCAGGAAGCCGGTCATCAGCGTGGCGCCGCTGCCCTCAGCCAGTGCGGAATCGGGGTCAACCACGTTGTTTCCGTCCGTGATCTTGTCATTTCTCAGGTTTCCGGTGACGGAGTTTCCAGGGGTACCCACCCGGATATCCCCAGCGGCATCGCCCGCCGTATAGTAGGGGCCCTCGGTATGAAGCACGCCATTGAGGTTTTCCACACTGCCCAGGGCGATGTAGCCCACCACCACCGGGTCGCCGGTGTCCTTGTTGGTGCCAGTGATCTTACCGTTCTTGTCGATGCTGATGTTCTCCAGATCTACAAAGCCGTCCACTGTGGCAGCCGGGTCATTGTCTGGATATACATTCGCACCAGTTTGATTATCCACACCCACATAAACCGCGTCGCCCTTGCTGTTCGGGTCGGTAGACTTCATAGGAAGGCGGATGGGAACCAAGTCAGTGCTGGGCTTATCTCCCGGCGTGGTTCCGGGATCATCCCCGTTGGACCGCGTGATAAATCCATAGACCACATTGCCCTGTCCGTCCGTCAAATAGCCGTCCCGGAACTCAAAGTTGCC
>CAUFAM010000213.1 GCA_959022875.1 uncultured Oscillospiraceae bacterium
GTCTGCAGCTTACCAACCTGACGGCTTACAATGAGTATATCACCGATGTCATCATCGCCATCATCGTCTACCTCAGCGCTTTCTCCCTGGTCATCAAGATGTTCATCAGCGGCCAGCGGAAGCGCCGGAGCAAGGCTGCCCTGCCCGCGGCAGAGGCGGCGGCCAAACCGCCGGAGGGCGGAGGTGGCGCAGAAGTGGAGAAAGGAGGCGAGTCGGCATGACGTTCCTCATTCAGCAGACCCTGATCTATGCCGTCCCGCTGATGATCGTGGCGCTGGCCGGCGTGTTTGCTGAGCGCAGCGGCATTATCAACCTGGCCCTGGAAGGCATTATGATCTTCGGCGCGTTCGCGGGTGTCCTCTTTGTCAACGTGACCCAGAAGGCGGGTATCTTCTCCGAGGCCAAGGCGGCTGGGGACTGGGTGGCGCTCCAGGGCTTCATGCTGCTTGCCATGCTGGTGGCGGCCATCCTGGGCGCAGTGTTCTCCCTGCTGCTCTCCTTTGCCTCGGTCAACCTGAAGGCGGACCAGACCATCGGCGGTACCGCACTGAACCTGATGGCCCCCGCCCTGGTGCTGTTCTTCATCCGCATCATCGCCAACCAGAACACCCTGCAGATGGCGGAGGGCGACGCGGCAAGCTGGTTCATGCTCAAAAAGAGCTTCTTCGGCTACGGCCGCAGCGACGAAATGGGCTTCTTCGGGGACACCTTCATCAACAAGGCATATCTGGCCACCTACATCTGTATTATCCTGTTTGTGGTGCTGTCCATCCTGCTCTACAAGACCCGCTTCGGACTGCGGCTGCGCTCCTGTGGTGAGAATCCACAGGCGGCCGACTCCCTGGGCATCAACGTCTATGTGATGCGCTACGCCGGCACCACAATCTCTGGTGCGCTGGCGGGCATGGGTGGCTTCGTCTACGCTCTCACCACCGCCAACTGCGCCTCTACCGGCGACGTGGCCGGCTTCGGCTTCCTAGCGCTGGCCGTTATGATCTTCGGCAACTGGAAACCTTTGAACATCGCCGGCGCGGCCCTGCTGTTCGGCCTGTTCAAGTGCATCGCCGCCTCCTATGCCAGCATCGACATCAACGGCGACGGTGTATTCCTGCTGGCCGAGCTCGGCATCAGCCCCCACTTCTACCGGATGCTGCCCTATATTATCACGCTGGTCGTTCTGGCCTTCACCTCCAAGAAGTCCAGGGCTCCCAAGGCGGAGGGCATCCCCTACGACAAGGGAAAGCGGTAACGGAGTATACCTGTACTTTAGCAGATGTTCTCCACTGGAAGGTAGGCCATATGTCCTACCCCAGGAAAGAAAAGTGCCCCGCCGTTCCATCGGAACGGCGGGGCTTTTTTCAGAGAATGCGGGAGGGCTCCACGCTTTCGGCCAGGGCCTGCAGCGCGTCGGGCTCTTCCAGACGCCAGCCCTCGGGGGTACGGCGGAGGTATCCGGCCTGGGCAAAGCGGCTCATCACCCGGGTAAGCTGCCGGTAGCTGGTGCTCAGCGTCTCGGCGGTGCGGGTCAGGGTGCCATGGAACCAGCCGTCCTCCGCCTGGGAGAGCAGATAGGCGGCCAGACGGTTTTCCAGCGGAAGCAGCAGGTCGTTGGTGGCGCGGAAGGTATTCATTACCACAATGCGGGCCAGCCGCCGGGAGGCATAGCGCAGAAACCCCAGGTCGGAGCATAGAGCCTCCCGGTACTCCGCCAGTGGGAGGGCCGCACATAGCGCGCCGTCCTCCTGGGCGCGCTGGTCGGTGGTGGCCTGGACGTTGCCCAGCACCACCTCTACGTCGCCGCCCACCAGCTCCCCCGGCTGGGCGGTGGCCACCAGCCGGGTGCGGCCGGCGGCGTTGGTCAGGCTGGTCTGGATGCCGCCCTCCAGAAGCAGGTAGAGGCTCTCCATGGGTTCCCGCAGGCGGCAGAGGTATTCTCCCTTCTCATAGTACTGAAGTGTCCAGGGATAGGCGGCGGTCCAGGGAAGGCGCTCGGGAATCCGGCAGCGGGCAAACAGGGCCGCCAGCCGCTCCGGATCTTGGAAGCGTTCCATGCGATTCCCTCCTTGTGCAGTCAAATCACGCGGATGCGTTTCCATCTGCCCCGCCAGTAGCGGAACAGGAAGAATGCGGCCCGTACCACCCAGTCGGCGATCATGGCGAGCCATACCCCAAGCAGTCCCAGGTTCAGGCCCCAGGCGCAGGCAAACACATAGCTGAGCACCACCCGGCAGACAAACATGGAGCCCAGGGAGACCGCCATAGTGAAGATGGCGTCCCCAGCCGCCCGCAGGGAGTTGGGAAGGGTGAAGGCCAGGGGCCAGAACAGGACGTTGCCTACGGCGCAGGCCCGGAGCACTTGGGCAGCCATGGTGCAGGCCTCTGGGCTCAGGTGAAACAGGGTGACCAGTCCCCCAGCCGAGAAGAAGAAGGCGGCGCTCATGACCAGCATGCAAAGATAGCTGGCCCCCACGAGACGCTTGGTGTAGTAGACCGCCTGCCCTGTCTCGCCAGCCCCCATACACTGGCCGATGACGGTAATGATGGCCAGTCCCAGGGCCATGCCGGGCACATTGATGACCCCGGCCACACTGTTGGCGATGGCGTTGGCGGCCACGGCGGAAGTGCCGAAGGTGGTAATCAGGTTGAGGACCATCAGCTTGCCTGCCTGAAACATGCCGTTTTCCATACCGTTAGGGATGCCGATAAATAGGATGCGCTTGACGATGGCACCCCGGAACTCAAAACGCAGCAGACCCTCCACCCGGAGCACATGGTCGGGGTGGTTGAGCAGCGCCATGATAATGACGGCCGCCGCGATGCGGGAGACCAGGGTGCCGATACCGGCGCCGGCGGCCCCCATGCCGAAGCCGAAGATCAGCACCGCATTGACTGTGATGTTGATTACATTCACAACCAGGGAGCAGAACATGGACACCTTGCTGTTGCCCATGGCCCGGAACAGGGCGGCCCCGGCGTTGTAAATGCCCATGAAGGGATAGGCCGTGGCGGTGAGCAGGAAATAGACCAGGGCGTTCTCCATCACGTCGGCCTCCACGCGGCCGAAGATCAACGCCAGAATGTGCTGCCGGAGGACCAGCGCGGCCCCCATCAGCAGCAGGGACAGGGCGCACATGGCGTACAGAAGCTGCTTGGAGGCAGCCTTGGCGTTGT